>JAJRRX010000494.1 GCA_024279075.1 Alphaproteobacteria bacterium
TATTTCGTGGTGGTCAAACAGGATGTGAAAATACGTCACTTCAGCGCATGGTGCTTTAAAAATCTGGTCGCCGTCACATAAATGCGCAGCATGGGCTAGCACTTCACCTTTGCCAAACAAAACCTCAGCTCGCCCACCACTAACCAACATCCGGTGCATAGGGGAAACCCGCAAATCAGCACTGTTCCCCAGCGCGCCAGCTTTAAAGCAAATCGGTGCCATATCGCCCGTGCCAACCACAGTGCGACGCCCCACCCAGCGCACGATTTTCAGCCCGTTATTGCGGGTAACCACCTGATCACCCGCCATAATATCCTGCACCGCCACCGGCCCGCTTTCGCACGCAATCAGGGTGTCAAAGGTAAAACAATTTGCCAAGGCAGAATAGGGCACAGAGCTTGTGGTGCTGCCTGCGGCATAGGTATGCTCGGTATTTGCTGGCACTGGTTGGGTTGTTGCCACGCCTACTACATTTGCGGTTGGCGGTATGGTTGAGGGGTCCTCAACAATTACAAGATACCCTTGAATCAAAGATCCAGTAGCGGAATTAAAGGTAAAAAACCCGTTATCCACATACACCAAATCGCCACCATTGCCGACCGAATTGCCATCAATCGTTAGACTTGTCGCTAAAACCTGGTTTGCATCGGCCACGCTGCTGGCATGGAAAAACGATTCATTATCCGAAACGCTCAAAATGTCGGGCGAGGCCGTTGCACTTGTGGTATAGGTGCTGCCGGGCGCAGGGGCAACGCCCGGCGGAATGCCCAGATCAGCAAACGAATAAATATAAACATTACTTGTAGTTGGCAAAACAAAACCCTCTTTACATACCTAAATTACCCGATGTTAGCTAACGTGCATTTTTTCTATTCGTAAATAGGGCATTAATTTTAGGCCAAAATGTGGTGTTGGTGATGGCGCGCCTATTTTTTCATATCCGTGCTAATAATACTGGGCGCATCATTCAAAACATCCATATCAAACCCTGCAATGCGCTTATAAGCCTTGGCCATCTCCAGTCGCTCCACTTCGCTCAGCACATCATCAATATTATCAAACGCCCCGCCTGTGCGGTCCTCCACCACCTGCATCACTTGGTCCGGCCCGTTGCCACGGTTGGCCAGCACCACCGCATTGCATTTGGGCCGCCGCTCCGCATCATAGGCTTCAAGCGCCGCGCCATTTACCCCGTGCTCCACAAAGCAGCGCCCCAAAACGCGCGCATCCAGTATCGCCTGGGTTGCCCCGTTACTGCCGATGGGATACATCGCGTGGGCCGCATCGCCCAACAATGTAGCCCGCCCAAAGCTCCAGCGGGCGAGCGGATTACGGTCAATCATCGGGAATTCATAAATCTTGTCAGCCGCCCTAATCAACGCCGGAATATCGAGCCAGTCAAAACCCCAGTTTTCAAACGCAGGCAGGAAATCCGCCAGCTTGCCTTGGCGGTTATAATCCTCACGGTTCCACTTAGAATCAGGTTCAAACCAAAGCTCCGCAATCCAGTTGATCATCGCCTCACCGTTTTCATCCGGCGCGCTTATCGGATAGGTCACAAATTTCTGCCGCGCATGCCCTGCCATCGCCATGCTTGCGCCGGTTAAAAACGGCGCCGCTTTTGTGGTGCCACGCCACAGCACCGCCCCCGCCCAAATCGGCGCGCCCTCCTCGGGGTAAAACCCCGCGCGGATTTTGGAATGCAGCCCATCCGCCCCGATCAGCACATCACCGCGTTCCGCCGTTACCTCGCCAGCACGTTCTACCTGCACAGTTACCCCGCCCGCACCCTCGGTAAAGCTCAGCACGGCAGCGCCTGTTTCCACCACGTCCCCCAGCCGCGCCCGCACCGCCGCCAACAGCATCATCTGCAATTCACCGCGATGAATAGAATATTGCGGCCACTTATAGCCCGCCCAAACACCCCGCGCCTCGGCGTGAATAGGTAGGCCTTTCTTGGAGAAATACGCCACCTCTTTGGTGCGCACCCCGATAGCCTCAATCTCCGCCGCTAGCCCCATTTCAAAAATCTCGCGCACCGCATGGGGTTGCAGGTTAATCCCGACACCTAGTGGCGTAATTTTGGAAACCTGCTCATACACCTTCACCGGAATTCCCAGCTCATGGCAGGTCAGCGCCGCTGTCAGCCCGCCAATGCCTGCGCCCGCAATAATAACCGTCATGGCTTTCCCCTTCCGAATTTTGTATGCACGTTATGCCTACGTAACTCTTACGGAATAATCCTTTGAAAAACACCCCGAATTTTGAGTTTGAAATCGCCGCCCCGCAGCCCGTTTGCGGGGTAGATGAAGTGGGCCGTGGCCCATGGGCGGGGCCCGTAACCGCCGCCGCCGTTATTCTGGACCCTGCGCGCATCCCCGCAGGCCTGAATGACAGTAAAAAACTCACCAAAGCCCGCCGCGAGGCGCTGTTTACCGAAATCATGGCCACCGCAACTGTCTCCATCGCTTCGGCCAGCGTGCAGGAAATTGACGAGATCAACATATTGCAGGCCACCTTTTTGGCCATGAAACGCGCCGTAGAGGGGCTTGAGGTGCAACCGCATTTCGCCTTGATAGACGGCAATAAAATCCCGCCAAACCTGCCCTGCACTGCGCAAGCGATCATAAAGGGAGACAGCCGAAGCCTCAGCATCGCCGCCGCTTCCATCGTCGCCAAAGTCACCCGAGACCGCCTAATGTGTGACCTTTCCGCCACATATCCGGGCTATGGCTGGGAAACCAACGTCGGTTACGGCACCAAAGCCCACCAAGAGGGCCTAGCACGGCTCGGCATCACCCCCCATCATAGAGTCTCCTTCAAGCCAATCCACAAGATGTTGTGTTAGCCCATTGCTTTAACAGATTTATGTAACCTGTTGATTCATAAGGGATTGACAGCGAATCGACAATGAATCATGTTAGGGCCATAACGAGCAACAAAGCTTCGAGGCACAGAGCAGCATGATTGAGACTTCAGAAAAAACCCTTCCCCTAAACACGATTATTGACGGCGATTGTATCGACGTGATGAACAGCCTTCCGGCCAATTCCGTCGATCTGGTTTTCGCCGACCCGCCCTATAATCTCCAGCTGCGCGGCGATCTACACCGCCCTGACAATTCCAAAGTCGATGCGGTGGATAACGACTGGGACCAATTCTCCAGCTTCGCGGTTTATGACAATTTTTCAAGGGATTGGCTTAAAGCCGCCCGCCGTATCCTCAAGCCCAACGGCGCGATCTGGGTCATCGGTTCTTACCACAACATTTTCCGCGTAGGCGTGGCCCTGCAAGACGCTGGCTTCTGGATCCTCAATGACGTCATCTGGCGCAAATCCAACCCGATGCCCAATTTCCGTGGCAAGCGATTCACCAATGCGCATGCAACCATGATTTGGGCCGGAAAATCTGACGCCTCCAAATATACCTTTAATTATGAAGCGCTTAAGGAGCTAAATGAAGGTATTCAAATGCGTTCTGACTGGGTGCTGCCCATCTGCAATGGCGGCGAGCGCTTGAAGAATGAAAAGGGCGAAAAGGCGCATCCGACGCAAAAGCCCGAGTCCCTGCTGCACCGCGTGCTGCTGGCCTCGACCAACCCTGAAGATGTGGTGCTGGACCCCTTCTTTGGCACCGGCACCACAGGGGCCGTGGCCAAAAAACTAGGCCGCAATTTCATCGGCATCGAGCGCGAAGAGGCCTACCGCAAGGTCGCCCAAAAACGCATCGACGACACCCGCAAATATGACGCGGACTCGCTGCGCGTCACCACCGCCAAACGCGCCGAACCGCGTGTGCCTTTTGGCAACCTCATCGAGCGCGGCATGCTCAACCCCGGCGAAAACCTGTATTCCCTGAACGGCCGATTCCGCGCCAAAGTCCGCGCCGACGGCACCCTGATTACGGGCGAAAGCCGTGGCTCCATCCACCAAGTCGGTGCCGCGCTGGAAGGCGCGCCAAGCTGCAACGGTTGGACATACTGGAGCTATAAGCGTGACGGAAAAAACATCCCGATCGACATGCTACGCCAGCAAATTCGGGCTGAAATGAAGGCCTAACCAACGCTTAAAAAGTGGTGTTTCATCGTGCCACCCTCAACCCCGCCACTTAGTGGCGGGGTTTTTTAATGTAACAACGCGCCCAAACCAAACCTAACCTTTCCCCGCCAAAAACCGAGCCATGCGCGCGCCGATCTTCATGCTCTTCGCCGTCACCCGCTCGACTTCAATCATCTTATAGTGCTTTCGCGGAATCCGAAGCCCCGCTGCTTTGATCTTATCCATCAGCGTATCGGAAAAAAATATTTTGGGATTGTGCAACCACTGCTCACGCCAAAGATGGGCCGCGCCAACGGCTTCACGCGATATGGCCATACCCATAATTCCTTTTTTATAGGGAATGCTCGGCCCGCTGTAGTGATCTCCCGGAGTAGATTCCTTCCAAGACCCTGGCACGCTGTCTTCGCGAGAAAAAGCCGTCAAATGAGTGTTGATAACCGTTGCAAAATAGGGTTTCGGGTAAACACCGCCGCGCGGCATCGTTATTTCGATCGGCCAAAAGGTGTGTACCCCCGGCTCAAGCTCTTCAATAATATCCCGAAGCGCTTCATCGACGCCCAAAGGGCCGTTGCTTAACTGGATAAATGAAGCGAGATTTTTGTAGGTTTTGACGGTTTTGTACTTACGAGGTTTTTCAAATTCCTGCAAAGGACCGAGCTTGGTAAAGACTAAATCCTCTATATACTTATAGTTCGCATTGGCCAACAAAGACGTAACCCCAGTATACAGCTCCTTGCGCTCAGCGTCTGTAAGCACATTATTATAATGGTCTTCTGCCCGAGGTTTAGCGTCCACATATACACCATTCGGCCAATAATCGCCAAAACTCATTGGTAATATCATGCCCCACGTCATATCGCTATTCTCCATCTTTTGCGGCTCATGAGAGCTTTAGCATATATTTTCAACAGCATATCTTTAAGCCAGCGCAAAATATCATGGCTTGAATATGCTGCGTATCTCAAACGTCCTTCACTCGGTAATGTTTGGGGAATTTGAAACCCGCTTCCAAAATAGCCTCGTGCAGATCATCAGAGATATAGAAACCACGGCCAGCCAACTTGGTTTCACGCCACAAATGCTTGCCAGCTTGGCAAGTGCTTATAAAGGCAATCTTTGCGAATTGTTGGCGAGAAAGGGCCCGCACTGAATAATACATCGGGTCCAACGTCGCGTGAATTTCGCGGACCACGCTTGGATCACTGTCCTGAAACGAAAAACAGTCAACAAATTGGCCAATCACAAGGAGATGGTGATTGCCGGGGTATACTTTACCGCCTTTTGTAACCACCTTGATGGGCCGAAAACGGTGCATTCCGGGCTCAAACCGCTCAATCAGCGCCCGCAGCCCATCTTCTACGATCAGCAATCCTTCATTACCTTTAAAAAGAACCCCTATTTGCTTTAACGCCCGCGCCGTTTTAAATTCTGTGGGCCATTCATGGTCCAAAATTGGGCCGCGGTCGCATGTGAACTTCTCGGATACATATAACATGTAGCAATTGAGTCTGTTAACGGGGCCAATGGCCGCGTCTTCTGCCTCGGTGAGCCCGGCATTAAAATATGCTGTCTTCGCCTCTTCCCAACCAGTAAACTTACCGCTCAGGAAAAACTGCCCGAATGAGCTTCCAATTCTCACACACCAAGCCATTTAGCAGCCCTCCTTGATGGCGATTGCCCCTATGGTAGAGCTGGGCTTCACTTTTGATACTATAACCCGCGAATCTACAATCACAACCCGTTTGCAGGCAATACTCGCCGCGCCTCCGAAAACATTTTCGCTTCAGCGGTTTTGATATCCGGGAAGACGCGAGAACACGCGGTTTTGGAACGGCCCTACCCTGCCTGCACCACCGCCCCGCGCACCCCGTCAAACGCGCCCGTAACCAGTGCACGCCCGAGCACGCGCGCGGGGTTGGTGGGCGGCGGCATCTCCACGCCCTCAACCCGCGTAAACCCGAAGCGTTCGTAATAGGGCGCATCGCCAACCAGCAACACCCGCTGCCATCCCAACGCCTCGGCCCGCATAATACTGGCCTCGATCAGCTCACCGCCCACCCCTTCGCCCTGCCGAGTGGGGTGCACGGCCACGGGGCCAAGCAGCAGGGCCTTCGCCTCACCAATGCACACGGGCCAGTAGCGGATAGCGCCCGCCAGCGCCCCCTCTTCCCCACGCGCCACCAAGCACAGTTTGGCAACAGGTGGCACGCCGTCACGCAGGCGGTACGAGCTCAGCGCCTGCCGCCCTGGCGCAAAGGCGAGGTCGTAAAGGTATTCAACCTCTTGGGTATCATCGGGGGTTTCAACAGAAAGGTGCAGCATAGGGGCCACCAGAAAAGCAGGGAAAGGGAGAGCTAAAACCTAGCCTCGTCGTTTCGCTCTGGATTTCATGGTCGGCTCCTATTAAATGCAAGCAACCCCTATCACGCCCGCCCGCGGGCAATCAAGGACCTGTGCTATGTTTTATCGCCCCTCAGACAACGACCACGGCCTGCCGCACAACCCGTTCAAAGCCATCGTTTCGCCGCGCCCGATTGGCTGGATTTCGACCGTCAGCGAAAACGGCACCGCCAACCTCGCGCCCTATTCGTTTTTCAACGCCCTGTGTGATAACCCGCCAATGGTGATGTTTGCCTCCACCGGCCAGAAGCCCGACCAAGCCAAGGGCAAAGACAGCCTTGCCAATATTATCGCCACCGAGGAATTTGCGGTGAACATCGTGTCTTACACTCTGAAAGACCAGATGAACGCCTCGGCCGCCTCCTTCCCTGCTGATATAGACGAGTTTGAAGCCGCTGGCGTGACCAAAGCCGCTGGCACCGCCATTAGCGCCCCGCATGTAGCCGAGGCCCCAGCCGTGCTGGAGTGCAAGCTTTTTAAAATTATTGATCTTCCGGGCGCGGCCAATACTATGGTCATCGGCGAGGTTGTCGGCGTGCATATGAAGGATGACTTCATTGTGAATGGCCAGTTTGATGTTACCAAGTATCAGCCCCTTTCGCGCCTTGGCTATATGGATTACGCTGCGGTGGAAAACGTATTTGAGCTGGTCAAGCCAGCATAGGAGCACATAATGGAAACCATGATCGGGGTGATTGGCGGCAGCGGTGTGTATGACATCGACGGGCTGGAAAATGCACGCTGGCAGGCAGTGGAAAGCCCGTGGGGGAAGCCCTCTGACGAGATTCTGACGGGCAGCCTGAATGGCGTGAAAATGGCCTTCCTGCCCCGCCACGGGCGCGGCCATATTCACAGCCCGTCCACCGTGCCTTACCGCGCCAATATCGA
>JAJRRX010000024.1 GCA_024279075.1 Alphaproteobacteria bacterium
ATTCAAGGTCAAACATGGCCGTATAGATTCCCTCGGCTTCCGCATTGGCAGGTTGGCCTACCTTCCCGATGTGTCTGAGATGTATGAAGAAAGCTGGGCTGCTGTGCAGGGGCTTGATATTTGGGTGCTTGACGCCCTGCGCCGTGAGCCCCACCCAACCCACGCGCACCTTGCGCAATCTCTGGAGTGGATCGCGCAAGCCGCCCCCAAGCAAGCGGTGCTGACCAACATGCATATTGACCTCGATTATGCGGCGGTAAAGGCCGAAACCCCCGCCAACGTGACCCCCGCATATGATGGCATGGTGCTGAGCCTGCCCGCATGATCGCGCAAATATTAGACATCATCGCCCCTGTCTTTCTGCTTATCGCGGCAGGGGCGGGGGCTGCCAAGCTTGGCTGGCTGTCCGAGCCTGCGATTGACGGCATGATGGGCTTTGCCCTGAAGTTCGCTGCGCCGAGCCTGCTGTTCCTGAGTGTCAGCCGCCTCGACATTTCCACCGCTTTCCACTGGCCGCTCATAGCCTCGTTTTACCTCGCCGCCGCCGCTAGCTTTTTCCTCGCGCTGCTGCTCGCGCGCACCCTGTTCAAGCGCCGCCCGGGCGAGGCGGTGGCGGTGGCTTTTGGCGCGCTGTTCTCCAATTCCCTCATCCTTGGCTTCCCGATTTCCGAGCGTGCTTACGGAGTTGATTCGCTAGTGACCAATGTGGCGCTGGTTTCCATACATGCTCCTTTTTGCTACCTGCTTGGCATTACGGCGATGGAGCTTTCGCGGGCGGATAAACAGGCCTTGCATAAAACCGCGCGCACAATATTGGGGATGATGTTTCGCAACCCGTTGATGATCGGCATCGGGCTTGGTTTTGCGGTTAACCTCAGCGGCCTGACCCTGCCCACCCCGGCCCTTTCGGCGGTGGAAATGCTCGCCCGCACCACGCTTCCGGTGGCGCTTTTTGGCATTGGCGGGGTGCTAACACGCTATTCGCTGGGGGCCTCGATGCCGCAAGCTTTTATGGTCAGCACGCTCTCGTTGCTGGTTCACCCGCTGCTGGTTTACCTGCTCGCCACTCGCGTTTTCAGCCTTGAGCCACAGGTGATGCGCAGCGCCGTGTTGACCGCAGCCATGGCACCCGGCGCCAATGCATTTTTGTTTGCCTCTATGTATAATCGCGCCAAAGGCGTGGCGGCCAGTGCCATACTCATGGCGACAAGCGCCTCGGTTTTTACCGCTTCAGGCTGGATATGGTTTCTAGGGTCGGGGCTCATTGATTGATCCAGAACAGGCCGATTACGGCGATGCTGGCAAATAATATTGCCTCCAGCAATCATTCGGCAGTGGGGACCCTGCGCCTTTTTGGGGAATGTGTGGACATTGGAACGCCGAGAGCGCGTTAACCAAGGCCCTCCGGAACTTACCTGCACACTTTGGATGAAAACGCACCCTGACACTGCCGAAACCAAAAAATAATTCAGGTTACGCGAGATTGGTCAACGTGCTCGGTTTTTGTCAGATGACCTTCTGCAAACCAGCTAAAACCCCCACAAGAAGCCTCTATTGTTTATAAAGCATTAATGCTCACTTGACCATATTTTTGCTCATATAAACATTTTATTTGATTCATTTACGACATACGCGTATAAGTGAGTCGAATTATAGAGGTATGCGCAATAATGGCGAGTAAAACAGAATCGAGAAGAAGGCTGATTGTCGCGATGGCGCGGGCACGCAATCTGGTAACGGTTGATGGCTTGGCGCATGAGCTTCAGGTGTCTGCGCAAACCATACGCCGTGATTTAAGCGGGTTATGCCAAGCCAATATTCTACGGCGGCGGCACGGGGGCGCGGAGCTTTTTGAGGGGCCGCTTAACCAGCCTTATGACCAACGCTCCACCACCAATCTTGAGGCTAAAAAAGCCATTGGGGCGGCGGCGGCGCATATGGTGCCGGATAACGCCACAGTGTTTATTTCGATCGGCACCACACCCGAAATGGTGGCGCGGGCCTTGCTGCCTAAAAAAGGCTTAACGGTTGTAACCAACAACCTAAACGCCGCGATGGCGCTTTCACAAGAAACCTCCAACCGGATCATTTTACCGGGCGGGGAGATCCGGCTGCCGGACCGCGATATTATCGGCGATGAAGCACTGGCAGTGTTTGAGAATTACCGTGCTGAATACGGGATTTTTGGCGTTGGGGGCGTGGATAAAGACGGCTCCTTGCTGGATTTCCATAGTTCCGAAGTGCGCATTCGCGAGAAAATCCGCGAACATGCGCGGGTGTCGATTTTAGTGGTGGATAACACCAAATTTGGCCGCGCGGCGCCAGCGGCAGGCGGCAATATGGCCGATGTTGACCACATAATTATGGATAAGCGGCCAGATGGCGAATTCTCGAAACTTATTGAGCAGGTTGAAGGCCGGTTAGACCTCACACAGGAGCCAACATCATGAGCGGTAAACCATTTGTATCGCTGGATAATATCGGCAAACGCTGGAACGGGCAGCTTGGGGTGGAGGGCATAACGCTAGCCATAGAAGAGGGCGAGTTTGTGGCCTTGCTTGGCCCTTCGGGCTGTGGGAAATCAACCACCTTGCGGCTAATGGCAGGGCTTGAAATTCCCGATGAAGGCACGATCATCATTGATGGCAGGGACGTAACGGGTGCTTCGGCAGCGCACCGTAATCTTTCGATGGTGTTTCAATCTTACGCGCTATTTCCGCATTTATCAGTCGCTGAAAACGTGATGTTTGGCATGAAGGTAAGGCGGGTTCCTAAAAAGGAGCGGCTGGAAAAGATGCATAACGCGCTGGAAATTACCGGCCTGCACGGGCTGGAAGACCGCAAACCAGGCGCGCTTTCGGGCGGGCAGCGCCAAAGGGTGGCCTTGGCGCGGGCCATTGTGGCAGGGCAAAAGCTGTGCCTGATGGATGAGCCGCTTTCCAACCTAGACGCCAAACTGCGGGCGGCCGTGCGCAAGGATATTAAAAAACTGCAAAGTGACCTTGGCATCACCATTGTTTACGTGACCCATGACCAAACCGAAGCCATGAGCATGGCCGACAAAGTAGTCCTGATGAAAGACGGCTTAATCCAGCAAATCGGCACGCCCGAGCAGCTTTATAGCGAGCCAGCCACAACATTTGTGGCTGAGTTTGTCGGCGCGCCGCCCATGGCGTTGATTGAAGGCGCAGCCTTAGAGGGCTTTAGCAAAAACCAGACCCTTGGCATTCGCGCCGAGCATATGGAATTTGTACCAACGGGGGGTCGTTTGACCTGCGTGGTAACAGATTGTGAGTTTTTGGGGGCAGAAACCTTCATCGGTCTGTCGCATGAGCGCGCCAATGGTCTGACCGTTAAACTAGAGGGCAAGGCCAATATGGCGCTTGGCTCGCTGGTGGATATTACCTTTGACAATAAAAACCTTCATGTGTTTGGCCCTGAGGGCCGGCGGATGAAAAATACATAAAACCAACACCTTAGGAGGACTACTATGAAACATACACAGATCTTTGCGGCGGCACTGACAGGCGCGCTGGCATTTGCAAATGCCAGCGCTGCTCAAACCGAGCTGACCATGTATTACCCCATTGCTGTGGGCGGCTCGCTCACCCAAGTGGTTGATGGCATGGTGGCCCAATTTGAAGCCGAAAACCCGGATATTAGCGTAACCGCGATTTACTCGGGCAACTATGATGACACCCGCGTTCGGGCCTTGTCTGCGCTGAACTCTGGCGAGCCAGCGCAACTGGCCGTTATGTTCTCAATCGATGCGTATGACCTGATCGAGCAAGAGCTGATTATCCCGTTTGACGGGCTGGCATCTGAGGAATGGCTGAACAGCTTTTATCCGGCCCTGATGGCCAATGGCCAGATTGAGGGCCAAACATGGGGCATTCCGTTTCAGCGCTCGACCATCGTTGCCTACTATAACAAAGACATGTTCCGCGCTGCGGGCCTAGACCCTGAAAGCCCACCCACAACATGGGACGAGATGATCGAGATGGGCAAAGTGCTCACGAATGACGACCATTACGGCCTCATGATCCCCTCCACTGGCTATCCTTACTGGATGTTCCAAGCGCTGGCGATCCAGAACGGTAAAGAGGTGATGGCGGATGACGGCCTAAGCACAAGCTTTGATGACCCCGACGTGATTGCCACGCTGGAATTCTGGAAGTCACTCTCGCAAGAGCACGGCATTATGCCAGACGGCACGGTTGAATGGGGCACCTTGCGCCAAGCCTTCTTAGAGGGCCAAACCGCGATTATGTGGCACTCCACCGGCAACCTGACAGCCGTGAAGAAAAACGCCAGCTTTGATTTTGGTGTGGCTGAATTGCCGGCAAATGTGCGCCTTGGCTCTCCTACAGGCGGCGGTAACTTCTACATCTTTAAGGATACGTCTGAGGAAGAGCGTGCGGCTTCTATGAAGCTGATTGAGTTTATGACGTCACCTGAGCAAGCCGCGGCTTGGTCTATCGCAACTGGCTATATGGGTGTTTCCCCAGCCGCCTACGAAACCGACGCTTTACAAGCTTATGTGCAGGAATTCCCACCAGCGCTTGTCGCTCGTAACCAGCTTGAAAATGCGGTTGCCGAGTTCTCGACCTTCGAGACAGCCCGCGTGCGTGAAGGCTTGAACAACGCCATTCAGTCGGCACTCACAGGGGCCAAAACACCGGCTGAAGCTTTGGGTGAAGCCCAAGCGGCTGCCGAGCGTTTGCTGCGCGCTTACCGCTAAAACTTCCCACTTGGGCATCCGGCATTGTGCCGGATGCCCCTTTTTTACAAAGGGAAACCCCATGAGTGAACTCGCTAAACTGGAACGCCGCCGCCGCGCCACTTATGGCTGGCTCCTGCTGTCCCCCGCTGCGATTTTACTATCGCTGTTTGCCTTTTACCCCTCTATCGCAACGCTCTGGTCAAGCCTGTTTTCGCGCGGCACCCGCCGCAACCCTGTCGCCTTTGTCGGCGGTGAAAACTACGCCGACCTGTTCAATGACCCAACCTTCTGGATCGTGGTCAAAAACAACCTGTTTTACGCGGGCGTCACCGTGCCGCTCTCGATGTTCATCGCGCTTTCTATGGCGCTGTGGGCCAATTCCAAAATCTCCGCCAAGGGCTTTGTGCGCACCGCCTACTTTACCCCCACCGTGCTGCCGATGATCGCCGCTGCCAACCTATGGTTGTTTTTCTACACCCCCGGATTGGGCGTGCTCGACCAGATCGGCAGCCTGTTTGGCCTGCCCTCGGTCAACTGGCTCGGCCAGCCCGAAACCGCGCTTTGGGCGATTATCATCGTCACCGTCTGGAAAGAGTCCGGCTTTTTCATGATCTTCTACCTCGCCGCTCTGCAAACCATTCCAGAAGACCTGCGCGAGGCCGCCGATATTGAAGGCACCAGCCGCTGGACCTATACCCGCCGGATTGTGCTGCCGATGCTGATGCCGATGACGCTATTTATCGGGGTCAATGCGGTGATCAACTCGGTCAAACTGATCGACCACCTGTTTATCCTCACCAAGGGCGGGCCGTCGGATGCCTCCAAGCTGATCCTTTACTATATCTGGGAGCAGGCCTTCGCGTTTTTTGACACCCCGCACGCCGCCGCCCTCACCATGATGGTGCTGCTGGTGCTTGGCATCGTCGCCGCCGTGCAGTTCTTTTACATTGACCGTAGGACCCATTACCAATGAGCCGTTATACAAAAAGCTTTGACACCATTGGCGCCGTCCTGCTGGCGATCGTCTGGATCGCGCCGCTGCTCTTTGCGGTCTGGGCCGCTGTGCATTCCACCTCGGACGCGGTCAATTTCCGCCTGACCTCCCCATGGACGCTGGATAATTTCCGCACCGCATGGGACGGCGCGCCGTGGGCCAAGTATTTCCTCAACACCTTCATCCTGGTCACGATCGTGCTGATCGGCCAGTTCATCGTCACCACGCTGGCGGGCTACGCCTTTGCGCAAGTGCAATTTCCGGGCAAAGATTTCGCCTTCCTGCTAGTGCTCCTCCAGCTTTTCATCCTGCCCGAAGTGCTCATTGTGGAAAACTACGCCATGGTCTCGCGGCTAGGCTTGTTTGACAGCATCCTCGGCATCGGTATGCCCTATATGGCCTCGGCCTTCGGCATTTTCCTGATGCGGCAGGCCTTCAAATCTGTGCCGATCGAGCTGGATGAAGCCGCCCGTATCGAGGGCTGCTCGCGCCTTGGGATCTTGCTCAAGGTCTATGTGCCACTGGCCAAACCCACTTACCTCGCCTATGCGCTAGTGTCGGTCTCCACCCACTGGAACAATTTCCTCTGGCCGCTGATCGTCACCAATTCGCCCGATACCCGCCCCCTCACTGTTGGCCTGTCCATCTTCGGCGCGCCAGAAAACGGGGTTGATATCTCGATCATCTCGGCTGCCACCATCATGTCAGTTGCGCCGCTGCTCGTCGCCTTCCTGATCTTCCAACGCCAATTTGTACAAGCCTTCCTGCGCGCCGGTATTAAATGACGCGGGTTCTGCAAATATCCGACCCACACCTGACCATCCCGCCTGAAAAGCTGTGTGGGCAGGTCAATACGCTTTCACGGTTACGGGCGACCATCAGTGCGGTGCTGTCCGCAGGGGCCGCCCATGCACCGGGCGCAGTGGTGATCACAGGGGATATTTCCCATGGTGGCACGGCTGAAAGCTATGCCCTTTTTTGCCGTGAAATCGAGCGCCTCAAGGTGCCGTATTACGTTATTCCGGGCAACCATGATAAACGCGAAACCATGCGCGCCAGCTTTAGTGATGCGAACTATATGCCCAAAACGGGAAAGCTGAATTGGATCGTTGACCTGAAAAATATCCAGCTCATCGGGCTGGATACACTGGTTGAGGGCGAGGGTGGCGGGGTGGTGGACGAAGCCACGGCGGCCTTTCTGGCGCGCTGCCTTTCACGCAATCCGCAAAAACCAGCGCTCATCGCCATGCACCACCCGCCGTTTGATTGCGGCATTCATTTTATGGATGATATCGGGCTAAAAGGCGCACACCTCTTGCAATGCGTGCTGGCAAATGCGCGGCCTAAGGCGCGTATAATTTGCGGCCATGTGCATAATATGATGGTTGGTAGCGTGGGGAACACCATCGCCATTTCCGCGCCCTCCCCCGCCAGCAGCTTTCCCGTAGACTACCGTTCGGACGCCCCCGCAGGCTTTGTCACTCACCCCGGTGGCTATATGCTACATGAATGGCATGGCGCTTTTCGCTCCACTGAGATAGACCTGTGCGAGGCCGACGGCCCCTTTCCTTTTCGCGTATAACTGGAGCCAGATATGCAGCCCCTCAGCGCCTTTCCTAAAGATATCGCCCGCAATATCGCTTGTGTTTTTACCGATATTGATGACACCCTCACCAATGAGGGCCGCCTGCCCGCCAACGCTTACGCCGCCCTTGAGGCGCTGCAAAAAGCCGGCATCCATGTGGCCCCCATCACCGGCCGCCCCGCAGGCTGGTGCGATATGATCGCGCGGATGTGGCCGATTGCGGGGGTGGTTGGCGAAAACGGCGCGTTTTACTTTTCGTATGATGACGCCAGCAAAAAGATGCTGCGGATCTATGAAATGGATGCGGCCACGCGCGCGGCAAACCAGAAAAAACTGGCACAAATTCAAGCCCGTGTGCTGGCCGAAGTTCAGGGCAGCGCGGTGTCAGCGGACCAGCCCTACCGCGAGGCCGATTTGGCGATAGATTTTTGCGAAGATGTGCCGCCTCTGCCCGAGGCCAGCGTGCAGCAGATCGTTGATATTTTTGAGGCGGAAGGTGCGGTGGCCAAGGTCTCGTCCATCCACGTAAACGGTTGGTTTGGCAGCTATGACAAGCTCTCCATGAGCCGCCGTTTTGCAGCGGAGCGGCTGGAGTTGGACCTTGAAACCAATCGCAATCGCGTGGTTTTTTGCGGCGACAGCCCGAACGATAGCCCGATGTTTGAATACTTCCCCTATGCCTGCGGCGTGGCCAATGTGGCTGATTTTGCCGGTAAAATGGCGGCGAACCCTGCCTTTATAGCGCCTTCGCACGGCGGCACAGGCTTTGTGGAAATTGCCGATATGTTGCTGAAAAGCCGCGCGAAATAGCGGCAGCCCCCCATCAGGCCAAAGACAGCACGTGAACAACCCGCTCCGCCATAAGGTCTTTCACCTTGGCCCCATATTCCGCCATATGCGATGAGCGTGCATGGGCCATCAGCGTATCCTGACTGCTCCATTTTTCAATCACCACAAAGGTATCTGGGCCAAACTCGGTTTGAAACGCCCCCGCATCTTGGGCATCAATGCAAGGCAGGTATTCAATGCAGCCGATTTCAGCCCGCACCTTATCCTTTACTGCGTCAACTTCGGCCAGCAGGGCAGCGCGTTGGCCAGCATGGGCGGTGATAATGGCGATAACGTGGATCATGATGTCCCCATCATATCTTTGAAAAGCGGATCGCGGACGTCGAGGTAGACCTCGGTTTGGGCGCGAGCATCATCGCTGCACAGCCACGCCATTACCGAGGCGGGGACGGCGGGGTTCACCAGATCGGATTGCGCGATTTGGCTGACGGGGTTGAGGCCGGAGGTGCGGATGCGGGCTTGCATATCAGTGTCGGTTGGCGGGATGCCGATGAAGAAGTTTTGGATGCCGGAGCCTGCGAGTTCCAGCTCAAACATGCCGGTGAGCATCCGCGCGCCAGCCTTTGAGCAGCAATAGGCCGCCCAACCCTCCATTGGCGTGGTTGCCGCGCCTGTGCCAGCGTTTAGGATGGTGCCTTTACTGGCTTTGAGCAGGGGTAAGGCGGCCACGGTCATCCGGTGCAGCCCCGCGACGTTTACATCAAAGGCGGCGGACAGGGCGGCGCTGTTGAGTGTGGAGATGGGGCCGATATCGGAGATGATTCCGGCGTTATTGACCAAGATATCCAGCTTTCCGGCGGTCTGCTCTATGGTTTTTATGGCGTTGGCCACATCACCTGCGTGGCGGACGTCGAGGTTAAGCACCATAGCGCCCGCGAGGTGTTTTTGGTTATCGTCTATCGGCACGCCGTAAACACCGGCAAACACCTCCGCGCCATTTTTAGTCAGTATTTCAACAAGTTGCGCGCCAATGCCTTGGCCGGCACCAGTTACAAGAATGGTTTTACCAGACATATCCGGCACCGGAATGGGGGAAAGATTAAACATTTTTCTTGACCTCGCAAGTTGGCTTGTGGTTAATTGGACTTACCAATTAGATAACTAGCGAAGAATCACATGGCGGTCAAATGGAATTTGGCCAAGCAAGGGAGCCGCATGAGCCGCATAGCAAACATTGAGCCGATCCAGATCGCTTATCCGGACCCGAATGATTTTGGCACGGTGCGGCGCACGGTGTTGGTGAAGGTCACCACCGATGATGGCGTGGTCGGCTGGGGTGAGAGCATTGCGATGTGGCCGGAGGCTTGCAAAGCGACCCGCACCATTATCACTGAAGGGCTGCTGCCTGCGCTTAAGGGTGACGTAGTAGATACCGCGAAAAACTGGGAAAAGATGCGCCGCCATGTGTGGTGGTATGGCGAGGGGGGCATAGCCTCGCTGGCGATTTCGGGCGTGGATATGGCGCTGTGGGATATTGCAGGCAAGCTCGCGGGTAAGCCGCTTTATGAGCTGTTTGGCGGCTTGCAGCATATGCGCCTTCCGGCCAATGCTTCTAGCCATGTCAACAAAAACGGCGAGGCGGCGTGTGTGGCCGAGGTGGTTGGGTTTTTCGAGGCGGGGTTTGGTTCCTGCAAGCTCGGGTTTGCCAAGAAAGGCGAGAGCAATATTGGGGGTGACCCCGAGGTGGATATCAGCTTTATTCGCGCTTTGCGGGCGGCTTTGGGAGATAACGCGGGCATTCTGGTTGATATCGGCAACGGCGTGCGCTGGGATGTGGACACGGCGATTGACGTGGCCAACCGGATGCACGCGCTCGGGGTTGGCTGGTATGAGGAGCCGCTTTATCCGACCGATGATACGGGCTACCAACGGCTGGCGGCGAGCACGGATATTCGCATAGCCAGTGGCGAGCGGGAGTTTACAGAAGCGGGGTATCGCCGCCAAATGGAACTCGGCGCGGTCGAGGTTTACGGGGTGGATCCGGCGCGGGTGGAGGGCATAACCGGCTTTCGACGGGTCGATGCTTTGGCGACTGAGTATGGCAAGGTCGTGAATGCCCATGCGTGGTCGACCGCGATTACATCAGCGGCGAGCTTGCACCTTTCGCTGGCTTCGCCCAACACCGAGATCTTTGAATTCAAACCCTTTGATGTGGTGGTGCAGACTGAGCTCGTAGCAGAGCGTATTTGGCACCAAGACGGCTGGGCCTACCCGCTGAAAGGCGCGGGGCTGGGCATCGAAGTGCAGGAAGACGTTGTGAAAAGGCTGGCAGAAGCATGAGCGAGAGTGAGAGTGAGAAATACGGGCTGAAAAAGCCGAGCGAGGAGGACATCCGCAAGGGGGGCTTTTCCACCCCGTGGGATGCGCCGATGGTGCCGCCCTTCCCGTTCGAATTCCGTAATTGCGAGATTATGACGCTGTATTGGCGCACGGATCCAGAGGCGATCAGGTTCCTGTTGCCGCCGCCCTTGGAAGCGGTGAGCGACATTGCCTGTGTGCATATTTACAAGATGAACGACACCGACTGGATTGGCCCCTATAGGGAGGCCAATGTGATGGTCGGGGCGCGCTTGCCGGGCGGGCCAACGGGGGCCTATTCGCCCTATCTGGTGCTGAGCTCAGACATTGGGGTGGCGCATGGCCGCGAGGTGCATGGGCAGCCCAAGAAGCTCGGCAACCCGTCCTTAGAGTTTCGCGGCGACCTGATTGTCGGCGGGGTGGAGCGCAACGGGATAGAGGTGCTGACCGGCACCATGGCCTATAAGCAAAAGCGGGTGTCGCCCGAAGCGATTAAGCCGCATTTTGATTTTGCCACCAACCTGAACCTGAAAGCGGTGGACCATATCAATGGCACCCCCGCCATTCGCCAGCTGACCTCCCGCAGCTTGGCCAATGTAACGGTGCACGAGGCCTGGGCTGGCCCCTGCACCGTAGAATTACGCGCAAATGCCCAGCTGCCAATCTCACGCCTTCCTGTGGTTGAGCCTCTTACGGGCTTCTTCTGGAAAGCCGATTTCACGCTGGTGGCGGGCGAAATTATCTATGATTATCTGGAGCAAGAACAATGACCAAACGTGTTGTCGTGACCGACTATACCTTCCCCGATGTGGCCCCTGAACGGGCGGGCGCTGCGGGCGCTTCGTTTGAAGGCTTCCAGTGCAAAACCGAGGCCGACGTGGTGGCCGCTGTGGCGGGGGCCGATGTGGTGGCCGTGCAATTTGCGCCCTTTGGCGCGGCTGCTGCCAAGGCGGTAAACGCGGGCGCGACGATTATTCGCTATGGCGTGGGTTATGATAATATTGACCTTGCGGCCTGTAATGCGGCGGGGCTGAAGGTAGGCTATGTGCCGGATTATTGCGCCGACGAGGTGGCGGACCATACCGTAGCTTCGGCGCTTAGCCTGTTGCGCAAACTGCCCCAGCTTGATGCCTCGGTGCGGCGTGGGGAGTGGGCGGCGGTAAAATATGCCAAGCCTTTG
>JAJRRX010000495.1 GCA_024279075.1 Alphaproteobacteria bacterium
TAGTGGGTGTTACAGGATATTGTGGCAAAAATGTGAAAAATAGGTGACGCGGAGTCGCCTTTAAGTTAGCATAACGAATCAACGCAATAGGCGGTAAGCCTCTTTAAAAGAGGCATAGCAAACGAGCATAGGCGGACAGGACATGGCTTTGAATTTACGTATGCCGGAAACGAGCGACTTAAAACCACGGATCACGGTTTTCGGGGTGGGCGGCGCGGGCGGCAACGCGGTCAACAACATGATCGAGAAAAACCTTGATGGGGCCGAATTCGTGGTCGCCAACACCGATGCGCAGGCGCTTGCCCAATCAAAAGCCACCAAGAAACTGCAACTCGGCGAGCGGATCACCGAGGGCCTTGGCGCGGGGGCAAAGCCGGAAGTTGGCAATGCCGCAGCGACCGAAAGCATTGATGCGATTATCGACCACCTGAGCGGAGCGCATATGTGCTTTATTACCGCGGGCATGGGCGGCGGGACCGGCACCGGCGCGGCCCCTGTGATCGCCAATGCGGCGCGCGAATTGGGTGTGCTGACGGTGGGTGTGGTTACAAAACCCTTTCAGTTTGAAGGCTCTCGCCGGATGAAACAGGCCGAAGCGGGCGTTGAGGAATTGCAGAAGGTGGTCGATACGCTGATCATCATTCCCAACCAGAACCTCTTCCGCCTTGCCAATGAAAACACGACGTTTACTGACGCTTTCTCAATGGCGGATGATGTGCTTTATCAAGGTGTTAAGGGCGTTACCGACCTCATGGTCCGGCCCGGCATTATTAACCTTGATTTCGCAGATGTGCGCTCCGTGATGGACGAAATGGGCAAAGCGATGATGGGCACGGGCGAGGCCTCTGGCGAGGATCGCGCCAAGAAAGCCGCCGAACTGGCGATTGCCAACCCGCTGCTTGACGAGATTTCGCTGAAATCCGCTAAGGGCGTGCTGATTAACATCACCGGCTCCTCCGATATGACCCTGTTTGAATTGGACGAAGCCGCCAACCGCATTCGGGAAGAAGTGGACCCTGACGCCCATATCATCGTCGGCTCCACGCTTGACCCAGAGCTGGATGGCTTGCGGGTTTCGGTTGTGGCAACGGGGATCGATGTGGCCGAAGGTGAGCTTGCTGAGCCGGTTTCCCGCCGCCCAATGCGCGAACCGCTGAAGCTGGAAACCGCGCCAGAGATAGAAGAGGTTGCCGAGGTGGAAGCGCCAGTGGAGCCGAGCTTTATTGACCAGCAGGTAGCAATGGAAGCAACGGATACGGTAGAAACCGCCGCCCCAGCGGAAGTGGAAGTGGCCATTGCACCATCAGACGCCACCTTGCGCCTGAAAGCAGCCGTGGAAAATGTGCCAGCACCGGCAGAGGCCGCCGCGCCAACGGCCGTGCCGGAGGTTGAAAAGCCTTCGCGTTTTGCAATTAACAACCTGATCAACAAGATGACCGGCCACGCCAAAGACGAAAAACCAACCCCGCGTGTGCAGCCTAGCATGCGCACCGGTGGCCAGAGCGAACCAGCGTTGAATATTGATCGTGAAGAGCAGGAACGTGTTGATATCCCTGCCTTTTTGCGCCGACAGGCCAACTAAATAGTTTCCTCCGAGACTTCGGGCGTTTGCAGTGCAAGCGCCCGTTTTTTTGCAAACTCCACGCCCGCGGCAATGTTACAAACCGACATAACAAGTGATTCCCACTGTGGTTACCAAAGGGTCAATTTGCGCTATATATTGGCTAACAAAGAAATAATTGATCACAGGCAAACATTGTGCAGCGGACATTTAAGCGAAATATCAACATTGTAGGCACCGGCCTGCATTCTGGGCGGCCCGCGCGGCTTACCTTGGTGCCTGCTGCTGCCCATATGGGCATTTGGTTTCGCCGGATTGATGTTGAAGGCCGCGATAACATGATCCCTGCGCTGTGGGATATGGTGAATGATACCCTGCTTTCCACCAATATTTGCAATGAATCAGGTGTTTGTGTTTCAACCATTGAGCACCTGATGGCGGCCTTGGCGGGCTGTGGGGTGCATAATGCGATTATCGAGATTGACGGACCGGAAGTGCCGATTATGGATGGCAGCGCCAGCCGTTTTGTTGCCGAAATCCAGCGCGTGGGCCTCGTGGACCAAGGCCATAGCGTGGCTGTTTTGGAAGTGCAAAAAACTGTGCGGGTGGAAAAAGGCGATGCCTTTGCCGAGCTTTCGCCGCTGGACCATTTTGAAATTGACTTCACGATAGATTTTCCGGGCACCATTATTGGCAAGCAAAGCGCAGGGCTTGATCTGCGCAATGGCGCCTTTGTGCATGATCTTGCCAATAGCCGCACCTTTTGCCGTGTGGAGGATGTTACCGCGATGCGAGCTGCGGGCCGCGCCATTGGTGGCTCGCTTGATAACGCGCTGGTGGTTGAGGGCGACCATTACCAAAACCCAGAAGGCCCGCGCCATGATGATGAGTGCGTGCGCCATAAAATGCTGGACGCGATGGGCGACTTGATGCTGGCAGGCGCGCCGATTTTGGGCCGCTATCGTGGCTATAAAGCCGGCCATGCGCTGACCAACCTTTTGCTGCGCAAGCTCTTTGCCACCACGGGTGCAAGCCATTTCCGCTTGGCGCAGCCTGCGGAATTGCCGTGCCTTCCTGGCCCTGATCTGCGGGATTTCGCTCTTTTGCAGGCCGGATAGGCCGCGCAGCGCAAAAAGCCGTTTTTTCCGCTGTTGATCTATGCTAGCAACGCATATGAAACGCGATTGTTGAGGGTAAACATGGGTCAACGAGTTTGGATAAAGCGCGCCTTAATGCTGGCATTGGTGGCCACGGTTGCGGCCTGCGGGCGCGGCGGCGGGTCAGTTACTGTTGATGACACCACCAGCCCGCAGCAAATTATGGCGATGGCGGATGATCAGGTTGCGCGAAAACGCTATCGGCAAGCAGGCGATCTTTACCTCGAAATAGAGCGGCTTTACCCTTATACGGTTGAGGCAGAATTTGCCGTGATTCAAGCCGCAAAAGCCTATCAGGCTGGTAAAAAACGCATCGAGAGCCGGGCCTCGGCGCAGCGTTACATCAACTATTATCCGGCAGGCGAATATGCAGCACTGGCGCATTATTTGGTGGCGCTGAGCTATTATGACCAGATCGTAGATGTGGGCCGCGATCAGGAAACCACCTTCAAAGCCCTGCAAGCCCTTCGAATCGTTTTGGAGCGCTTCCCTGAGTCTGAATATGCCGCATTGGCAGAGCCCAAATTCACCACGGCGCTTAATCAGCTTGCGGGTAAAGAGATGGATGTTGGCCGGTTTTACCTCAAGCGTGGGCAATATGCAGCGGCGATTGGGCGGTTTAAGGCCGTGGTTGAGGAATATGGCGAAACCCCGCATCGGCCAGAGGCCCTGCACCGCTTGGTAGAGGCTAATCTTTCGCTTGGGCTGCTGGCTGAAGCCGGGCAAGCCGCCGCTATTTTGGCAGCAGAATACCCTGAAAGCCAATGGAATGCAGCGGCACAGCGGCTGATATCTGGCGGGCGGTAAAGCGGGTTTCGCATGCCGTTAACTTAGGCTAAAGTGCTGCCAATGTTGGTGAACCTTTCCATAAGAGACATGCTGCTCATTGAGCAGGTAGACCTGCGCTTTGGCGCGGGTCTTAA
>JAJRRX010000496.1 GCA_024279075.1 Alphaproteobacteria bacterium
GCCGGAATTCTTGGGATTTGTGCTAGATTTCATCATGCGTGATGACGAAACGATTCTAGGGTTTTGTGGGGCGGCAGGGGCCACGCCAGAGTCGGTGCAGCGTGCGCGGTCTACCTTAGGGGGCGGCTTGCCGAACTGGACATGAAGCTGCGCGGACTGCTGTTTGACAAAGACGGAACCTTGTTTGATTTCCACCGCTCATGGGGCCCGTGGCTGGCCGGATTTTTGGCAGAAGTTTCAAGCGATAAGCCCCATGCCGCCCAGCTGGCAGAGGCGCTTGGATTCAACCAAAAATCCCAAACCTTCCGCCCCGGCAGCGTGTTTGTGCATGACACGCTAGAGGAGATCATGGACGCCGTGCTGCCACACCTGCCCAACTGGGAACGAGCCGCGCTGGAGGCCTATGCCATCCGTGAAACCGCCCTGGTGCCGCAAGTCCCCACCGTGCCGCTTGCCCCCCTGCTTTCCGGCTTTCAGGCCCGTGGGCTGGTGCTGGGCGTGGCCACGAATGATAACGAGGCCCCCGCGCGGAGCCAGCTAGAGGCCGCAGGCGTGCAGCACCACTTCGCCTTCATCGCCGGCTATGATAGCGGCTTTGGCGGCAAGCCCGCCACCGGCATGCAACGCGCCTTCTGCGCCACCCACAAGCTCGCCCCTTCCGAGGTCGCCATGGTCGGCGACAGCCTGCACGACATGACCTCGGGGCGGGATGCGGGGATGGTGACGGTGGGGGTGCTGACGGGGACGACCTCACGGGCCGAGCTAGAGGCGGTGGCTGACGTGGTGTTGGCGGATATTGGGGAGTTAAACCATCTAAAAGGGCTGTAACAGATCATGAAATATATTTATTCGCATATTTCATCTGACTGCAATTCATCTCCAAAATATGAAACCTGAAAATATGCGACCTTACAGCCAGATGGAGAGAATGCAAGCGGCGGCTCCATGCGCCCACTCACGACTTGGCTCCATGAAGATTTTCCGCCAGACTCCGGTGTGACTCGATACAAACCGCGCCTACTTGCTGGCAGTGGAAACCCAAAAACATGGAAGTATACAATACCATTTACTGCGTAGACCTCCTCACGTGTATAGCACCCACATCCACAAGAAAAACATTGCAACTGCTCCTTCACAATGAGCAAGTCTTCGCGGGGTAAAAGGACAGATCGGACAACCCTAAGCTCGGGGCTTAACCACCATCCGGTTCTTACACATTCACCCTCTTGGCGCCGCTGCCCGCAGGCAATTTGAAAGGCAAAGAAAAGGCCCGCCTGCTCATCCCAAATCACTTGAGGTATTGATTTGTTTCCAGAATAGCGGACAGGCAGCTCCACCACCCTTGCCACATCGTGTTCAAAAGTCAAAAGGCCAATCTTTCCCGCCTTCGCATAAGTGACAAACGGAAGGGTATTGCGAAGGTGAATTCCGCGCCACGGGGCGCCCTGTGTCACGCGGTAGTGCTGTCCTCGCACGACGACAACCTTTTGCCCGTTTATGGTTCGAATCATTGAAGGGTAGCGCGGCGCAAACGCGATCTCTGGCATCGGCTTTTTCCAGGCTGGATCGGGTATATCGGCACTTTCGGTCAGCGCCATGCGCGCGTCAACAAGGTAGCTTTTCCCACCTTGGGTCACCATAAAGCTTGTATCATTGATCCAGCTTATCGGCGTAATCTGCGTGTCTTCGTCCAGAAACTTTTCGGGAACGCACTGCTTCACCAACAAAGCAAGAGCCAAGAATATCGCCCCCCAAATCCACGTTTTCCGGCTTAGCTTCACATTCGAACTCCCCTTAAAAAAGGCCCGCAACGGCGGGCCTTTCCTTTAACTAATCCGCTGCAACAGCGCGTCCACACTCGCCTTGGCATCGCCATAAAACATCCGCGTATTTTCCTTGAAGAACAGCGGGTTTTCTATGCCAGAGTATCCCGTGCCCTGCCCGCGTTTGCTCACAAACACCTGCTTGGCTTTCCACACTTCCAGCACTGGCATACCGGCAATCGGGCTGTTCGGGTCTTCCTGCGCGGCGGGGTTTACGATGTCGTTGGAGCCGATCACGATCACCACGTCGGTTTCGGGGAAATCATCGTTAATCTCGTCCATTTCCATCACGTAATCATAGGGCACCTTGGCCTCGGCCAGCAGCACATTCATGTGCCCCGGCAAGCGCCCCGCCACGGGATGAATGCCAAAGCGCACGTTTTACCAGCGGCGCGCAGCCGCTTGGTGAGTTCCGAAACGCTCTGCTGTGCTTGCGCCACCGCCATGCCATAGCCCGGCACGATGATCACGCTGTCGGCCTCGTCCAAGGCCGCCGCCACGCCGTCTGCATCAATCGCGATCTGCTCGCCCTCGATCTCCATCGCGGGGCCGCTTGGGCCGCCAAAGCCACCCAGAATAACCGCCAGAAACTGCCGGTTCATCGCCTCGCACATGATGTAGCTCAGAATCGCCCCCGAGGAGCCAACCAGCGCGCCAACCACAATGAGAAGGTCATTGCCGAGCATAAAGCCCGTGGCCGCTGCGGCCCAGCCCGAATAGCTGTTGAGCATAGACACAACAACCGGCATATCGGCCCCGCCGATGGCCAGCACGAGGTGCGCGCCAATGGCGAAAGCGATCAGCAGCATCGGGATAAGCGCCCACATGCCCGCGCCGTTCATAAACAGGATGAGCAGGATAAACGTAGCGCCAAGGCCCACGAGGTTCCACGTATGGCGCATCGGCAGGATAAGTGCCTTGCCGTCAATCCGGCCTGAAAGCTTAAGGAACGCCACGATGGAGCCGGTAAAGGTGATCGCGCCAATGAACACCCCGAGGAAAATTTCCACTTGGTGAATGGCGATTAGCGCGCCAAATTCGCCCATCTGGGCGCCCATTTCCGCGCCGATCAAGCTCGCCGCCGCAGGGTTTTCCGCCAGCATATCCATAGCTTGGATCATCCCAGCCATATCAGCCGAAGGGCTAAGCTCCGAGTTAATGCCGATGAAAACCGCCGCCAAGCCCACAAAGCTGTGCAGCATCGCCACCAGCTCGGGCATGCCGGTCATCTCCACCCGCTTGGCCAAAATGGTGCCGCCCACCGCGCCAATGGCCACGGTGATTATGAGCAGCCAATAAGATTGCACCTGCGGCCCAAGCACGGTGGCAAACACGGCAATCGCCATGCCCACAATCGCATACCACACGGCGCGCTTGGCTTTTTCCTGGTTAGAAAGGCCACCCAAAGCAAGGATGAACAGAATGGATGCGGCGACATAGGCCGCCTGAACGAGACCAAAACTCATGTTATCAGCCCTCCCTTAGCTTTTCTGGAACATGGCAAGCATGCGCCGTGTGACCATAAACCCGCCAACGATATTCACCGTGGCAATCAAAATCGAAATACCGGCCAACAGCCCGACAAACCACCCACCGGATGACACCTGTAACAGCGCCCCGATGATGATAATGCCGGAAATGGCGTTGGTAATCGCCATCAAGGGCGTGTGCAGCGCGTGGCTCACGTTCCAAATAACTTGGAAGCCAATAAACACCGCCAGCACAAACACGATGAAATGCTGCATGAAGCTGGCAGGCGCAAACATCCCCAAAAAGGCCATAACAATGCCACCCGCGATCAGCATTTGGGTCTGTTTCGCCCCGGCCGCCCGCATTTCCTGAATCTCGATAGCCTTCAGCTCTTCCGGTGTTTTCTCGATCGTGGCCGCCTGCGGCTTGGCCGCAATTGCCTGCACCTTAAGCGGTGGCGGCGGGAAGGTGATTTTGCCCTCATACGCCACAGTGGCCGAGCGGATCACATCATCTTCCATATTATGGTTAACCACACCGTCTTTCTCAGGCGTGAGGTCAGACATCATATGGCCGATATTATTGCCATAAAGCGTAGAGGCCTGCGTGGCCATCCGGCTCGGGAAGTCGGTATAACCGATGATGGTTACACCGTTTTTGCTGATGATCTTCTCGTCCATCACCGTCAGCTTGCAGTTGCCGCCCTTTTCAGCCGCAAGGTCCACAATCACCGAGCCGCGCTTTTGCGCTGCAACCATGTCTTCGGTCCAAAGCTCTGGCGCCTCGCGGTTCGGGATCAACGCCGTGGTGATCACAATATCCATATCCGGTGCGATCTCACGGAACTTCGCCAGCTGCGCCTCGCGGAATTCGGGGCTGGACACAGCGGCATAGCCACCCGTGGCCGCACCGTCTTGCTGGTCGTCAAAATCGAGGTAAACAAACTCGGCCCCCATGCTTTCGACCTGCTCCGCCACTTCAGGCCGCACGTCAAACGCATAAACAACCGCGCCAAGGCTCACCGCCGTGCCGATGGCGGCGAGGCCAGCCACGCCAGCCCCCACAACCAGCACCTTGGCAGGTGGCACCTTGCCCGCTGCTGTAATTTGCCCGGTGAAAAAGCGCGGGAAGTTCTCGGCGGCTTCAATCACCGAGCGATAACCCGCGATATTAGCCATGGAGCTAAGCGCGTCCATCTTTTGCGCCCGAGAAATACGCGGCACCATTTCCATGGCGATCACATTTGTGCCCTTTTCAGCAGCAGCCTTCATGCCGTCTTCATTAGCGCCCGGATTAAAGAAACTGATCAGCAGTTGGCCCTTGCGAAAGCGCTTGGCCTCAGCTGGCTCGGGCTGGCGCACCTTCACCACCACATCAGCGGCCTTCCACAAAGCAGCAGCGGTTTTCAGCACCTCCACTCCGGCCTCTTTATAGGCCGCATCGGTAAAGCCTGCGGCCTCGCCTGCTTTGGTTTCGATCACACATTCATAGCCAAGTTTTTGCAACGTTTGCGCTGAATGCGGCGTCATCGCCACCCGCGCTTCGCCGGCAAATATCTCTTTTGGCGCACCTATTTTCATTTCTGTCTCCACA
>JAJRRX010000497.1 GCA_024279075.1 Alphaproteobacteria bacterium
CGAGTTTCTGCAGGTTATGCAGTCCCGCGGGTTCATGTCCGACTGCACCGACCTTGAGGCGCTTGATGAAGCCCTGATTGCGGGCGTCGTGCCGGGGTATATCGGCTTTGATGCCACGGCAGACAGCCTGCACGTTGGCTCTCTGATTCAAATAATGATGCTGCGCTGGCTGCAAAAAACCGGCCATAAGCCGATCACGCTTATGGGCGGCGGCACCACGAAAATCGGCGACCCTTCCGGCAAGGATGAATCCCGCCCGCAGCTTACCACTGAGAAGATCAACGAAAACATCGCGGGCATTCGCAAGGTTTTCAGCAAGTATCTGAGCTTTGGCGATAGCCCCAGCGACGCCGTCCAGCCCAACAATGCCGAGTGGCTAGAGCAGCTCAACTACATTGATTTCCTGCGCGATTATGGCCGCCATTTCACCATCAACCGCATGCTGAGCTTTGATAGCGTCAAGCTGCGGCTGGACCGCGAGCAGCCCCTCACCTTCCTTGAGTTCAACTATATGCTGCTGCAAGCCTATGATTTTATGGAGCTAAACACCCGTTATGGCTGCATGCTGCAAATGGGCGGCTCGGACCAATGGGGCAATATCGTTAACGGCATAGACCTGACGCGCCGGATTAAGCAGGCATCGGTTTTTGGCCTCACAACGCCGCTGCTCACCAAGGCTGACGGCTCCAAAATGGGCAAATCCGCCTCGGGCGCGATTTGGCTGAACGAGGACCGCCTGAGCGCCTATGAGTTCTGGCAGTTCTGGCGCAACACGCTGGATGCGGATGTCGGAAAGTTTCTTAAGCTCTTCACTGAAATCCCTCTGGACGAATGTGAACGCCTCGCGGCCTTAGAGGGTGCCGAGATCAACACCGCCAAAATCGCGCTGGCCAATGCGGCCACGGCGATGGCCCACGGCGAGGCCGCTGCAAAAGCCGCCGAAGCCACAGCGCGGGAAGTGTTTGAAAAAGGCGGTATTGGGGATGACCTGCCGACGATTACATTGAGCGCTGCAGATATTGGCGATGGCATAAGCCTCGTGCAACTCTTCGTAAAATCCGGCCTGTCCAAATCGGGCAAAGATGCCAAGCGGCTGATTAAAGAAGGTGGTGCCAAAATGAATGATGCCCCCGTACAAGACGCGGGCACCATCCTTTTACCAGCAGATTTTGACGGGACGATCAAGCTTTCCGCCGGTAAAAAGCGGCATGCTTTGGTGAAGGTGGGTTAAAAACCCACCCTACTCACCGAGCATCCATTGCGCCTCATCCCCGAGGAACGCATCAAGCGCAAAAGCAAATACAACCTCGTGGCTGACGGGGTTTCCCGCCGTGTCAAACACGCGGATCGAGCCGATATCGCGGCTTGTTGCAATCACGCGGCCATCCAGTGCGCTGGCCATGCCTGCACGCCACTCAATCCGCAAGCCTGCCTCCTCAATCACCTCGGCTTCGCGCAGCCGGTCCATCGGCCAAGCGCGGTTGCCAACTTGTATAACCCGTGCAAGTGGCAAAATACCAAAGGGCGGCGGGGCACCATTATAAAGGAAGGGGCGGGCGGAACTGTCATAGCCATCATAGGGGTTTTGGCCATAGCGGCGGCGAAAGCCATCAGGCTCAGCCATAATCAGCCCCTCGGGGTTGCGCTGGGTAAAGGCCTCAAGCGATTCTGTCCAGCTCACCACCTTGGTCAGCTTTTTGCCTGTATATTCGCCGACAATTGCATCACCGCCAAATTGCTGCCACCAGCTTTCGGTTTCGCGGTCAAACATAATCAGGTTTGAGTTCCGCAGCTTGCCGCTGACCCCAAAGGTTAGCAGCTGGCCATCGACCCGCCGATCAAACACAATTTCGGAGTTACAGAGCGGGCAATAGGTAACGGCGATTGGCACATCACCAATTTCGTCATTCACGATTTCGTGCC
>JAJRRX010000498.1 GCA_024279075.1 Alphaproteobacteria bacterium
CAAAGGCAATGACGCCCGCCCAGATAAACGCCAGATCAAATATCATTTTTCGGCTCCTCATTGGAAAGGGTCGTAGCCAAGCCAGGCGTAATCCCTGCCGCGCGCGTTGGCCCTAGGTCATGGATATCATTACCCTCATCCGGGTTTTGCCCCATCAGCCGCAAGATATAAACCGTGCCCGCGCCAAACAGCGTGAAGTAAACAACGATAAACACCAGCAAAGACGTGCCAACCGCGCTGGCCTCCAGGGGCCCCGCGCTATCCACCGTGCGCAGCAAGCCATATACCGTCCACGGCTGTCGGCCCACTTCGGTGGTCACCCAGCCCGCCAGCACCGCCACAAAGCCCATTGGGCCCATCAGGATCGAGGCCTTTTGCAGCCACCGGCTTTTATACATCGTGCCGCGCCAACGCTTGAATACGCCCCACATGCCCAGCCCCAGCATGGCAAAGCCGATGGCCACCATAATGCGGAAGGTCCAGAACACGATCAGGGCCGGTGGGCGGTCTTCCTTCGGGAACTCCGTCAGCCCGGCAAAAGAGCCGGTGAGGCTGCGGGTGAGGATCAACGAGCCGAGATAGGGGATTTTAACAGCATAATCCACGCGCTCGGTTTCATCATTCGGGAAGCCGAAAATAATCAACGGGGTGCCGCCTTCTTCGGTTTGGTAATGGCCTTCCATCGCTGCAATTTTGGCGGGCTGGTATTCAAGCGTGTTTATACCGTGTTCATCGCCCGCAAGAATTTGCAGCGGTGCCACAGTGATCAGCATCCACATGGTCATGGAAAACATCAGCCGCGCGGGCTTGTTGGTGCTGTCTTTCAGCAAATGCCACGCGCCAACCGCGCCAATGGCCAGCGCCGTTGTCAGGAAAGCCGCCAGCACCATATGCACGAGGCGATAGGGGAAAGACGGGTTGAACACAATTTCAAACCAGTTTTCCGGCACAAATTGCCCTACCTCGTTAATGCTATAGCCCGCAGGGGTTTGCATCCAGCTATTCACCGCCAAAATCCATGTGGCCGACATCAGCGTGCCAAGCGCCACCATCGAGGTGGCAAACAGGTGTAACCTTGGCCCGACCCGCTCACGGCCAAAAAGCATAATGCCCAAAAATCCGGCTTCCAGAAAAAATGCCGACATCACCTCGTAGCCCAGCATCGGGCCAAGCACAGGGCCGGTTTTATCTGCAAAGATCGGCCAATTTGTGCCAAACTGGTAAGACATCACAATGCCGGAGACCACACCCATGCCAAAGACCACCGCAAAAATGGTTTTCCAGTAGTTGAAAACCTGAAGGTAAACCTCGTTTTTTGTGACAAGATGCATGCCGTTGAGGACCGCTAAAAAGCTGGCCAGCCCAATGGAAAATGCCGGAAAGGTAATGTGAGCCGACACCGTAAATGCAAACTGCATCCGCGCCAGCTCCAAGGCATCAAATCCAAACATGAGGGCTCTCCTTTTTAGCAGTATAGACACATAAAATGATAACCATCAACTTAATTGGGAGAAGTCACTCATTGGTTTATGTAAACACCCAAATGATGCAATCTGTACTGGCAAAACCGAAAGGGACAATCCGTTTGGCCCCCGAAGATTATCGGGGCCTAAACCCGCGCTCCGGCGGGCCGGGCATGTTGTTCACCCTTGGCCATTTTGCCCCCTAATTACCCAAAATCGTAGGCAACCGCAGGCCTTTTTCGCGGGCGCAGGCAACGGCGCTTTCATAGCCCGCATCGGCATGGCGCCACACGCCCGAGGCGGGGTCATTCCACAA
>JAJRRX010000499.1 GCA_024279075.1 Alphaproteobacteria bacterium
GAAAAACAGAAGTTGATTGGAATGACGTCTATGTGGAACACGCTTGACCCCCGCAAGAAAATTGTCTTTGTGCTCGCCGCCGTTGCGGCGCTGGTGGCCACGCTGGGGCTGGTGCGGGTGGCAACCACGCCGAGCCTCTCCTTGCTATATGCAGGCCTGGACCCTTCGGTCGCGGGGGAGGTTGTTACCTCGCTGGACCAACGCGGCATCACCTACGAAGTGCGCGGAAACGCCATATATGTTGACGCTGGGTCACGCGACCAAGCCCGGCTTTCCTTGGCCTCCGAGGGGCTTCCTGGCTCTGGTATTGCCGGTTATGAGCTACTGGATAACCTCTCGGGTTTTGGCACGACCAGCCAAATGTTTGACGCCGCATACTGGCGCGCCAAAGAGGGCGAGCTGGCCCGCACGTTGGTTTCCTCATCGCAAGTGCGCTCGGCGCGGGTTCATATTGCCTCGGGCAGCAGCCAGCCATTTGCCCGCAATTCAACCCCTACCGCCTCGGTAACCATAGTAGCAAATAATGGCGCGCTGCCACCGGCATTTGCTGATTCGGCGCGGTTTTTAGTGGCGTCTGCGGTTAACGGGCTTTCACCTGATTCGGTAACGGTGATTGACGGAAATTCGGGCATGGTGCTCAACGCAGCTGAAAGTGGTGGCGCCATGATGGGGTCTGACGGGCTGGATGCGCGGGCATCGGCCATGCGTAATAATATCGAGCGGCTGCTGGCGGCGCGGGTGGGCGATGGCAATGCGGTGGTCGAGGTTATGGTCGATGCCGAAACCCAGAGCCAAACGGTGACAGAGCGCATTCTTGACCCCGAATCAAAGGTCGCGATTTCATCGGAAACCCAAAGCGAGACCGATAATTCCAAGGGCTCCGGCGCACAGGGCGTGACGGTGGCCAGTAACCTGCCCGATGGCGATGCGGGAAATTCCAGCGAGGAATCCCGTAACCAAGCCCGCAATAGCGAGATCATCAATTATGACGTGTCAGAAACCGTGCGCGAAACCGTAAGCGCCCCCGGCGAGATCAGGAAAATCACTGTGGCGGTGCTAGTGAATGATATTGCAAGCACCCAAAACGGGGTGGAGACCTTCACCCCGCGCTCGGAAGAAGAGATCGCGGCGCTGATGCAACTGGTAAAAGCGACCATTGGATATGACGAGGTGCGCGGCGATGTGGTGACGATTGAAAGTATGCAGATGATAACCCCGGCCGTGGCTGGCACCTTCGTTGATACCTCCCCCGGGTTTTTCAGTAATAATCTAATGACGCTGATTCAACTCGGTGTACTGAGTGTTGTGGTGCTGGCGCTCGGGTTATTTGTGATTAAACCTCTCCTTTCCAGCCAGCCCGCCCTGCCTCCGCTCGCACCAGAAGATGCACTGGCAGAGGCTCAGGCCTCCCAATCCCCAGGGCTGTTACCAGCACCAGAAGCCGCGGAAACGCTAGCCCTTGGCCATAGCGCCCCCAATGCGGCTGACCTGCTGCGCACCGCCATTTCAGAGCGCTCTACCGAAACCAACCGCCTGTTACAAAACTGGATAGATACCGCCGCTGAACCAGAGGAGACCCCAGCCTAATGCCTGTATTAAAGCTTGAATCTTTTTCCCATGATGTAGAAATCCGCCGAGGCATTTCAAAGTTTGAAAGCTTTGAGGCCCTGCGAGATAACGCCTATAGCGAAGGCGTAAAATCCGGTGCTGATGCAGCTAGCCGCGCCTTTGAGGATGAAAAAATCCGCACACTTGCCCCGATTTTGGAAGCGATGAACGACATGGGGTTTTCCCAGATCGAAGCCTGCCAAGCGATGCTGAAATCTATGCGGCCAATGGTAGAAAAATTGGTGGAAACCGTGCTGCCGGAATCCGCCCGCCAAGGCTTTGGCACTGAAGTGGCGGCGCTGCTGTGCAAAGCCTATGAAAAAGCGCCAACGGCTAAGATCGTCATTTCGATTGCCCCAGACGCCGTTGCCTCCATCCAGTCGCTCCTCGCGCCCTCCAAAGCCGATTTCAGCGTTGAGCCGGACACCGCGCTCGACGGGCTGCAAGCGCGGGTTAGCTGGCAAGGCGGCTATGACCAGATAAACCTCGACGAAGCACTCAAAAATGTGCGCGCGGCGATAGACACCTTCTTCAACAGTTTTGAACGCACTGGAACCCATGATGCCTGACACCGTAGAACAACCCGAAAATGCCTTCCTCGGCGTGCCTGTGGAAATGACCATTTCTGTTGGCAAAGCCAAGCCGTTGATCTCCGAGCTGCTGTCGCTCTCCCAAGGGGCAATAATTCCGCTGGATAGCCGGATAGATGACCCTGTGGAGGTGTATATCGGCGAAAAATTGATTGCGCGTGGTGAATTACAGGAGATCGAGGGCGGCGAGGGCAAACTTGGCGTGCGCCTGACCCAAGTGGTTGATTTGCAAAATGGTTTTTAGGCTCGTTGCGCTCATTGCGCTGCTAGGGGCCAACCCTGCCCTAGCGCAATCGGTTCAGTTTGACATGGGCAGCGGCTCGCTCTCGCTACAATCGGTGCAGCTTTTTGTGCTGCTTACACTCTTGAGCCTCGCACCGGGCATCGCCATGATGGTCACCTGTTTTCCCTTCATGGTCACCGTGCTTTCGATCTTGCGGCAAGCCATTGGTGTGCAGCAAGCCCCGCCGAATATGATGATCGTAAGTCTTGCGATATTTCTGACATGGTTTGTTATGGCCCCCGTTTTTAATGCTGCTTGGGATAATGGTGTGGTGCCGCTGATGGACGGCACTATTAGCACCCAAGCGGCGATAGAGGCGATCCGCGCCCCCTTCCAAACCTTCATGATGGGTCGTGTGCAGCCTGAAACCTTGGACCTGATGATCAAATCCGCTCCTTACGCGCCAGCTGAGGGCGAAACACCACTCAGCATCCTCGTGCCAAGCTTCCTGCTCAGTGAGATTCAACGCGGCTTTGAAATCGGCTTTCTGATTTTTCTGCCGTTCCTGATCATTGATCTGGTCATCGCCGCCGTCCTGATGTCCATGGGTATGATGATGGTCCCTCCTGCAGTTATCGCCCTACCGTTCAAACTGGCGTTTTTCGTGCTGGCCGATGGCTGGGCGCTCATCGCTGGGGCCTTGGTGCAAAGCTACCAGTAAAGCGCCGCCGAGCGAAGCGAGGCCAGAGCCAGCGGCAACCCATGTTTTCAGCTTGCTGAAAACTGCGCCTTTGCCGAGCGGGTGGGGTAACGCAACACCTGCCAAAAGAAACCAACTCTCCGCCTGCCCCGAGGCAAAGGCGAGCTGCGTTTGTGGCTTGGCTCAGTGCCTAACTACACCGCTGACTTTGCCGCGCGCTTGCCTTTGCTGCGCAAAGCCCTGCGCGCGGCAAACATGGCCTCGCTACGCTCGGCAAGCGGGGGCATGCGGCCCCCTCGCGCACATGCGCTCCCCCCTGCTTAGGGATGGTCATTAGTTGGGGGATAGATTGGTGGGGTGGCACCCCACCCTATTGGACGATGAATTCGGCGTGGAGGGCGCCGGCTGCTTTGATAGCCTTGAGGATATCGATCATATCGCGGGGCGATACGCCGAGGGCATTGAGGCCTTCTATCACTTCAGGCAAGGACACCGCCGTTTCCACCAATGCCATTTGAGTACCCGGATCTTGTGTAATTGTGGCCGTCGTATTAGGCACAACAATCGGCTGGCCACCCACCGTAAATGGGTTTGGCTGGATAACGATCGGGTTTTCCTCCACCCTCAACGTTAACCCGCCTTGGGAAACCGCCACGCGGCTGATTTTCACGTCAGCACCGAGCACGATGGTCCCGGAGCGTTGGTCAACCACGACTCGCGCCCGCTGTTCGGGGTGTATCTCTATGTTTTCCAGCAATGCAACGAGGTGGGCTGGTGATGGGGCATTTTCTGCGTTTAAACTAAGCGCAACCGTGCCCGAATCCAGCATACGGGCGATCGGCGCGCCGAAACGATCATTGATCGCGCGCTCAATCCGGGCTGCTGTGGTGAAATCCGGGTCGCGCAGGGCTAGACGCATTTGCCGTATCGTGGTGAAATCAAACGCAATTTCGCGCTCAACCCGCGCCCCCGAGGGAATAACACCTGAGGTCGGCACGCCTTGCGTAACTGTGGCCCCCTGCCCTGAGGCCGAAGCCCCGCCTGCGATCACGGAGCCTTGCGCCACCGCGTAAATCTGGCCATCTGCTGCGTTCAGCGGCGTCATAATCAGCGTGCCGCCGAGCAGGCTTTTGGCATCGCCAATGGTGGACACCGTGATGTCTATCTGCCCGCCAGCCCGCGCAAAAGGTGGCAAGTTTGCTGTTACCAGCACCGCTGCCACATTTTTAGAGCGAAAGCTTTCGCCCGTCACATTAATCCCGAGGCGCTCCAGCAGGTTGGTCATCGCCTCTTCGGTGAAGGGCGAGTTTCGTAGCCCATCGCCGGTGCCGTTCAGGCCGACCACAAGCCCGTAACCGACCAGATCATTGCCGCGCACCCCGTCGATTTCGACAAGGTCTTTTATGCGCACTTCCTGCGCAAGCGCCGGAAGGGAAAATAGCGAAAGTGCGGCCATACTGGCGCCCACCATCGTGCTTAAAGTTTTAATCAAGGTTTCACCTCAGATAGTTTTGCAGCCTCATATTTGATAGCCGTGAGGTCATCAGATAGATGGCCTCCATTTGCCCCTCAAGGGCTTGGAAACGGGTGGCGGCCTCATATGGGTCCGC
>JAJRRX010000500.1 GCA_024279075.1 Alphaproteobacteria bacterium
ATTCAGCGCATAGCCCTTCATCGCCATTTCACCATCAAAAAACGTGGTGCCTTCAATCGGGGTGTGGGCGTCAATATCCATCATCTTTTAAGCTCCTTCAGGCCAGTAAAGCCGCATCGGGTTATCCACCAACAGCGCCTGCTGCAGCGCTTTCGTCGGGGCAATTTCGGGGATCAGGTCCACCAACTGCCCATCATCAGGCATGTGAGATTTCATATTCGGGTGCGGCCAATCCGTGCCCCAAAGCACGCGGTCGGGGAAGGTCTCCACAAGGTGGCGGGCATAAGGGATCACATCGCTATAAGGCGGGCCGACATGCGTCAGCCGCTCGGGGCAAGAGACCTTGACATGGATATTTTTATTGCGCCGCATCAGCGCGGTGAAGCGCTGAAAATCAGCCCCATCCAAAGCTTTGCGCATATCAGGCCGCCCCATATGGTCCACGACAACGGCGCATGGCAAGGCCTCCAGAAACGGGGTTAGCTCTATAAGCGCATCTGCCTCAAAATAAACCACCACATGCCAACCAAGCTTGGCCACACGCGCGGCGAGCTTCAGAAGCTCCGGCTTCGGGGCCGCCTTTCCGAGCCGCTTGAGGAACGCAAACCGCACCCCGCGCACGCCGGCGATGTGCAGGCTTTGCAGCTCGGCATCCAAGATATCAGGCCCCACCACAGCCACCCCGCGCGCACGGCCATCAGCCGCCTGCAGCGCATCGACCAAAGCCGCATTATCCCGCCCGTGGCACGAGGCCTGCACAATCACATTGCGCGCAATGCCGAGATGGTCTCGCAAGGCAAAAAGCTGGGCTTTGGAGGCATCGCACGGGGTGTATTTACGCTCGGGGGCATAGGGGAATTCTTCGGCGGGGCCAAAAACATGGCAATGGGCATCGACCGCCCCTGCAGGCATTGGGAAGGCGGGTTTTTTGGGGGCGGGGTGAAAGCAGAGCCAGTTCTTGTCCATCATCGGCCAAATACCTCCCCGTCAAAAAGCTTGCGGGCTGTGCGCAGCACGGCCGCGCGTGCGCCGCCACCTTCGATGATAATCGTGCTTTGCCCAATCGGGTGTTCGATCTCTAAGGCCTTGCCGTTCACCTCCGCCATCCTCTGCGCCACCGAGCCATCAAGCACACATGCCGTGGCCACGCTCACCGCACCGAGCACGCCGATAGAGGCATGGCAGCGATGGGGAATGAAGGTGCGGGTGGAGAGGGTGCCGCCGTTTTGGGCAGGGCTGACCATGGTCATTTTCGGCACGGTTTTCTCGGTGACATCTCCGAGGTTCATCAGCGGCCCTGCTTGCAGGCGGATGGTTTCAAGGCGGGCTTTTAGCGCTGTGTTGACTTCTAGCTCGGCGCGGGTTTCGGTGCCGGAAATTCCCATATCGGCCGCTGCCAGCACAACCGTTGGCATGCCGTTATCGATCAACGTCACCTCAATACCGTTGATCCGGTCAATGGCATTGCCCGTTGGCAAAAGCGCCCCGCAATTCGCGCCGGCAATATCGTCAAAGGCAATCGTAACCGGCGCCGCCTGCCCCGGCACCCCGTCAATCTCTGCCGTGCCATCAAAAGTCACCTGCCTGTCGGGCGTCTGCACCGTCGCCACCGCCGATTTTCCGGTGTTTTCCATATAAATCGCCACACGGGTCTTGCCGTTTTGGGCTGCCACCAGCCCGCGCTCAATCGCAAACGGGGCCACAGCTGCCAGCAGGTTGCCGCAATTCTGCGCATCACTGACCACGGCTTTATCGACCATGACCTGCAAAAACAGATAGTCCACATCCATCCCCGCGCGCTCAGATTTCCGCACCACCGCCACTTTGGAGGTCAGCGGGTCCGCGCCGCCCATACCATCGATCTGCCTAAGGTCCGGCGAGCCCATCATAGCAAGC
>JAJRRX010000501.1 GCA_024279075.1 Alphaproteobacteria bacterium
GCGCAAACCCCGAGCGATTGCCGGACCATATAGCTATCCACACCCGTGCCGACATTCTCGCTAAACTCCCCCTTCAGGAAGCTCGGCGCAGAGGTGGCAAACTCGACCACTTCCAGCCCGCGCGTCACCTCGCCAAGCGCGTCATCATGGGTTTTGCCATGCTCGTTTGAAATTACCTTTGCCAGCTGGTCACCGCGCTCCCACAGGATGTTTTTGAAGCGGTCCAGAATGCGCGCACGGCGAAGCGCGGGGGTTTTGGCCCATGCGGGCCAAGCGGCTTTTGCGGCAGCCACCGCTGCATCAACATCGCCCACCGTGGCCAAGCCCACGGTTTTTTCAGCCTCGCCAGTGGCGGGGTTGAACACGTCTTGGCTGCGTGAAGGCGCGCCTGCATAGGCAGCGCCATTGATGAAATGAACGATCTGGTCCATCGGGTATCCTTTATGATTTCAAATCGGGTGCCAAAGCGGCACGGTGATCAGGGTGTCTTCAAGCGTCACGCTGGAAAATCCAGTCATGGTCCGGGTGGTTTTGAAAGCGCCATTTGCGCAAGGGGCCAGACATGACGTTGAGATAATACATCTCATAGCCATAGGGCGCGCCGCAGGGGTGGTGACCACGGGGGACCAGCACCACGTCGCCATCGCTCATGGCCATGGTTTCATCAAGGTCGCCCTCTTCGGTGAACACCCGTTGAAAGCCAAAGCCCTGCGCGGGGTTAAGGCGGTGATAATAGGTCTCTTCCAGATAGGTCATATCGGGGAAGTTATCCTCGTCATGCCGGTGCGGCGGATAAGATGACCAGTTGCCTTGCGGGGTGAACACCTCGGTCACCAGCAAGCTATCGGCGACATCGCGGTTTTCCATGGCAATGTTATGGATGTAGCGGGTGTTGGCCGCCTTGCCGCGCTCTTCCAGCTCTATGCCCGCAGGCCCTATCACGGCGGCCTTATGGCCACCCTTGCCGGGGGCTGAACACACCGCCAGCACGCAATCGGTGGTCGCCTCGGCCTGCCATTCAGCGCCGTTGGGCACATAGACACAGGCGGGCGGCAGGCGTTCAAACACGCTCATGCGCGCGCCCTGCTCGCCAAAATCCTGCCCTCCGGCGCTGATCTTGGCTTTGCCCTCAACCAACACAAGAATAACCTCTCGATCAAGGGTTGGCTCCTGCGCAGTGTCCCCTGCTTTCAGGTGGTAAAGCCCGAAGCCCACATACTTCCAGCCTGCATCTTCCGGCGAAATGTCATGCACCTTGCCGCGCGTGCCGCTTGGTTTACGCAATAGGTTTGCCATGCTTACCCCCTGTCCAGTCCGGCGTCTTGCGCCATCTGTTTCAGGGCTTTTAGCCCCATGGATTGATAGTCAAACGGGTTGCGCTGCTCGGGGTCCTGCTCGGCCTCAATCACCAGCCAGCCGCTATAGCCATGCTTGGCGGCAATGCTGAGCACAGGGGCAAAGGCGACGCTGCCCTCGGGGTCTCCGGGCACGGTAAACACCCCGCGCCGCACGCCTTCCAGAAAGGACAGCCCCTGAGCGCGCACATCCTGCAAAATGTCAGCCCTGATATTCTTGGCATGAATATGGGCCACACGCCCCATATGGCGGGCCAGCACTTCGGCAGGGTCGCCACCGCCAAAATAGCAATGGCCGGTATCAAATAGCAGCTTGGTTGCAGGGCCGGTGGTGGCCATGAAGCGGTCTATTTCATCAGGCGTTTCCACGATCGTCCCCATATGGTGGTGGTAAACCAGCGTAATGCCCTGATCCTCGCAATACTGCGCAATCGCCTCTACATCGGCGCCAAAACCATCCCACCGGCTTTCCTCCAGACTGGGCTTATTGTTCACCGCCACATCATCAGCCCCGTGGATGGCATTGGAGGTTTCGCATACAATGCACACTTTGCAGCCCATGGCTTTCAGCAGGTCCAGATGCGGTTGAATGGCCTTTTTCTCGTCCTCAACCGAATGTGCCAGCAGGTTCAGCGAGTGCCAGCCCGAGACAAACAGCAAGCCGTGCGGGGCCAGCGCCGCCTTAAGCGCCTCTGGCTCGGTCGGCATTTTGTGGCCTTTTTCAATACCGTCAAAGCCGATTCCTCCTGCCTCGCGCAAGCATTGCTCAAGGCTGATATGCGCGCCAAGGGTCTGGTCGTCATCGTTGGACCATGCAATCGGGTTGGTGCCATAAAGGATCATGTCTTGTTTCTTTCTTTCAGCGCGGCTTCATAAGCGGCGCGGGCTTGGTTGACTTGTTTTCGGGTGGAAACTTCCGGCACCGCCACATCCCACCAGCAGCTTCCGGCCTCGGTGGAGGGGTATGGGTCGGTATCAAGCACAAACACCTCAACGCCCTTGCCGCTGCGCTTGGCCAAAGCCTGCTCCAGCTCGGCAATCGAGGCTACTTTTTGCGATTTTGCCCCCATGGCGGCGCTGTGCTGGACAAAATCTATTGCCGAAGGTTGCGCGTGCTGGCTGTGGTCCAGAAGGTTGTTAAACTCCGCTCCGCCGGTGCCCATTTGCAGGCGGTTAATGCAGCCATAGCCGCGATTATCGGTAATGATCAGGGTAAAATCTATGCCCATCATCACCGCCGTTGCCATCTCTGAATTTGCCATCATATAGGTGCCATCACCGGTAAAACAAATCACATCCCGCGCAGGCTCGGCCATTTTGAGCCCCATCGCGCCCGCAATTTCATAGCCCATGCAGCTATAGCCATATTCCATATGGTAGCTGCCCGGATTGCCCGCCTTCCACAGCTTGTGCAGCTCGCCCGGCATAGTGCCAGCGGCGCAGATCACCACGGTATCTTCCGATGCCGCCCGTTGCACCGCGCCGATCACCTGCATATCGGTAGGCAAGGCGTTGCTCTCCACGGGCAGGGCCGTTACGGCATCCACCTCACCAAACCAGTTGGCCCGAAGGCTTTTAGGCTGGCCCTGCGCGCGGTAGTCACCCAGCGCCGCCCCGAGCATCTCCAGCCCGATGCGGGCATCAGCCACCAGTGACACCGCCCCGTGCTTGATGCTGTCATAGGGTTGCACATTCAGCGCCAAGATTTTGCGCGTTGGGTTTTTGAAAAGCGCCCAAGAGCCGGTGGTGAAATCCTGAAAGCGGGTGCCGATGCCAAACA
>JAJRRX010000502.1 GCA_024279075.1 Alphaproteobacteria bacterium
CGAGTATTTGGTGGCCAACCGCCAGCGTTATCGGGTTTGAGAACGTCCCCATGCCACCGGCAAATTGGTGCGTGAACGGATGGGAAATTTCAACCGTGCCGGGGGGGGTATTATCCCAATAGCTATAGCCAGTTAGGTAAATCTGCAAAGCTTGCGGCTGGCCGTTGGGAAGCGGCAGCGCGGGCGGGGCAGCTGTGGCCGCGCTGGGCAAAAGCAGCCCTGATAAAAGCAAAAGTATTCGATGCAAAGCCTGCTCCCAAACGGTTGAATGCCCAGCATAGGCGTAAAGCGGCACAGGTTCAATATGTTGAGCGTTTCCGCGAAAGCCAAACCCGACGCACCTACTTTTACATAGAAACTTTGTTTGGCCTAAGGGCACAGGGGGTGCCTAAGATCGGCTTTTAGATCAGGGCGGATTGCGAACTATCTTTTATACAGCGCCAACGCGCCGCCCATACATATCAGGATCCCTCCTGCAATGCCCTCGATCCACTCGGTCACGCGCGCCGTCATAAGAGCTGCGCTCTTTGAGGATGCGAAACCATAGAAGATTAAAATCGGCAGCTCCAAGACAACGGAAATGATACCTAGGATGACCAGTTGCAGCCCTACATTCTCATCCGGCATTATGAATTGAGGCAGGATCGCGACAAAGAAGGCGATGTTCTTCGGGTTTGACGCCTGAAGCATAAATCCTCGGGCAAATGACCGGCTAAAGCCTTGCGATTGGGTGCGCACAGCCCGCGATGCTTTTTGAACATCAAGGACAGATACGCTCTTGGGTGTCGACGATCGTAACCTTTTGGCTAACGGCTTCAACATGTTGAAGCCCAAATAGGCCAGATAGGCGGCACCCATCCACTTGATAGCGGTAAAAAGCGTTGCTGATGCTAAAATCATGCCGCCGACACCCATGGCCGCGAGCGTAAAGTAAACGGCATTGGTCGTAACGATTCCAAGCGTTGCGCCAAAACCCATCTTGAAACCATGCCTAACCGAAAGCCCCAGCACCAATAAAACGGCAGGACCGGGGGTGAGCGATAAGAGCGTTTCGGTGACGATAAAGAGTGAGAGGGTTTCGACGTCCATGTTGCGTGCCTTTCAGTTATATAATTTGCATAATATTTTACACAAACTTAGCCCTTCTACAAGCAACTAGACGCGGTGTAAAATGAACAACAAAGGCTCTTGGCTGTCATTTGGCACGATGATCGCTTGCGGCTATCAATCCGCAAATGGGTGGTATTGCAAAGAGGCCAATGGCGAGCGCACTCTGCCGACGGGCGTTCGTTTTTGCTTGCAAAAACTTGGCTTTTCCGAGTGGGGTATTGGGCACGGCCTCACCAAGCAAAGCCGCCTCAACCTCGCAGAGGAAAAGCCACTTTCGGGACTTTCGGCAAGCACCAGCGTCGCGGATACTCGGCGACCTGAAGTCGGGGCTGCGCCCCTTTGTTCAGCCCACCTCGTCGCCGCGCACGAGCCCTAACGGGCCGTGGCCTCGCTGCGCTCGGCGGCTCTAAGCCTTGGAGTGGTTGACAATATCCAGAAATTCGCGCGCCATTGCGGGGTCATCCTTAAATACGCCCAACAATTTTTTTGTGACCATATTTACGCCCGGCTTATGCACACCACGCGTAGACATACAGTGATGCTCGCCCTCGATCATAACGGCCACGCCTTGCGGCTTTAGCACGTCAAACAGGGTATTGGCGATTTGCGCATTCATCTTTTCCTGCACTTGCAGGCGCTTGGCATAGGTATCGACCACGCGCGCCAGCTTGGAAATGCCAACCACCCGTGTCGTGGGAATATAGGCCACATGGGCGACCCCGATGATCGGGGCCATGTGATGCTCGCAGTAGCTTTCAAAGCGAATATTACACAGCGCCACGATCTCGTCATAGCCCTCGACCTCGTCAAAGGTGCGTTGCAGCATTTCAACAGGGTCTTCCGCGTAACCTTTAAACCATTGCCCATAGGCCTTGGTTACGCGCTTTGGCGTATCGAGCAGGCCTTCCCGCGCAGGGTCGTCTCCGGCCCAGCGCAGCAGGGTGCGCACGGCCTCTTCGGCCTCTTCGCGTGTGGGTTTACCTTCAGCCATAGCCTCGGCCACCCCTTTTGGATTGATCAAATTCATCTTTCACTCCCTGCCTGAACAGGCCCCGGCCCTACCGCCCGAGACTGCAACTTTTGCTTAATCTAGGCTAACAGGGTCTTATCAATTAGTTACTAAAGTATGAACAAAGCCGGATTATTGCAAGTCTAGGCGTGATTTAGCGCCTGCGTTATATCCGCCAACAAATCGCCCGCATCCTCTAGCCCAACGGAAAACCGCACCAGCCCTTCGCCAATACCAAGATCGGCGAGTTGCTCGGATGAGAGCCGCGAATGGGTGGTCGTGGCCGGATGGGTGACAATGCTTTTTGCATCCCCCAAGTTATTGGAAATCAACGCAATTTTCAGCGCATCCAACATGCGAAACGCCGCGTCTTTGCCGCCATTCACCACCAACGAGATCACTGTGCCGCCCGCTTCCATCTGCGAGGCTACAAGTGCATGTTGCGGGTGGCCTTCCAGCCCGGGGTAAATAATTTTTGCCAGCTTGTTATGCCCTTGCAAGGCCTTGGCAATGGTTAATGCGCTTGCCGCCTGCGCCCGCACCCGCAGGTCCATTGTTTCCAAACCTTTGAGCATGATCCAGGCATTAAACGGGCTAAGCGCGCCTCCGGTATGCTTGAGATACATCTCCAGTGGCCCCCTAATAAAGTCCACATCGCCCAAAACAACCCCGCCAAGGCAGCGGCCTTGGCCGTCAATATGTTTGGTGGCGGAATAGATCACCACATCGGCCCCGAGGCTCAGCGCACGCTGAAAAATCGGGGTGGCGAACACATTATCTACCACAACTTTGGCACCAACCTTATGGGCAATCGCCGCCACACCAATAATATCTACCGCTTCTAAAGTCGGGTTGGAAAGCGTTTCGAAAAAGCAAACTTTTGTGTTGGGCTGCATCGCGGCTTCCCATGCTGAGAGGTCTGAGCCGTCTACCAGCGTTACCTCTACGCCATACTTTGGCAGCAGGTTTTCCACGATAAACAGGCAAGAGCCAAATAGCGCTTTGGCGGCGACAATATGGTCGCCCGCTTCCAGCAGCGCAAACAGCGCGCCATTTACCGCCGCCATGCCAGAGGCCGTGGCAAAGGCGGCCTCGGCCTCTTCCAGCGCCGCAATCCGGTCTTCGAACATGGCCACCGTGGGGTTGCCGTAGCGGGCATAAATAAACTCGTCATCGCCCAGTTCATCAAAGCGCGCCTGCGCCGCTTCCGCGCTTGGGTAAACAAAGCCCTGCGTTAGGTAAATCGCTTCGCTGAGCTCGCCATATTGGCTGCGTCGCGTGCCCGCATGCACCAGTTTGGTGCGGGTGTTCCAATTATCCATAGTCTCTCCGGAAAGTCCGGCCCCCTGTTGTAAAACCTGATCGGGCTTAATGGGCCACGACCTCTTTAGCAGTTTTTTTAGAGTGGCCTGCAATCCGGTTCGACAAAGCACCACTTGCGCGATGATTAACGCCTTCTATGATATAGGTCAATTCCCCATTGAAGGAAAAGCGCTAGACCCCATCTAAATTACTCAGGTATGCAAAGGAATACAAATATGATTGATCTTTACTATTGGCCCACCCCAAATGGCTGGAAAATCCCGATTGCACTGGAGGAGATGGGGCTGGAGTATAATGTGATTCCGGTGGACATTAACGCGGGCGATCAGTTCACTGACTGGTTCAAGGCGGTGTCTCCCAACAGCAAAATGCCCGCGATTGTGGATAGCGACGGGCCGGGCGGCAAGCCAATTTCGATCTTTGAATCAGGGGCCATCCTGCAATACCTTGCCCGCAAAAGTGGCAAGTTTTATGGCAGCTCCGAGCGAGAACGGATAGAGATCGACCAATGGCTGTTTTGGCAAGTTGGTGGCCTTGGCCCGATGGCAGGCCAAGCGCACCATTTCCTCGTTTACGCGCCAAAATTTGAGCCCCCGCAAGACCTGCCCTATGCCAAAGACCGCTACCGCACTGAAGTTGCGCGACTATACGGGGTGCTGGATGCGCAACTGGCGGGCAAAGACTATATCTGCGGCGATTTTTCCATCGCCGATATCGCCGCCTGGGGCTGGGCCTCGCTCTGGGCGCGGCAAGAGCAAACTCTGGATGATAAACCCAACATGAAAGCATGGATAGACCGCATGAAAGCCCGCCCCGCCTTGCAAAAAGGGCGCGCATTGGCGGCGGAAAAACGCGTTGAGCCTAGCGGAGAAGAGGTGCAGGGCTCCGCAATGTTCAAAGCGGAAAAGTAGCATTAACTGCCTTTGGCGCTTTGCAGCCACACGCATGGATAAATCAAAATTTGACACGCCAAAGGTAAGCCGTTAGCCTTAGAAACGCCAGAAACAAGACCTTGAAAAGGAAATGTAATGAAGCGATTTATTGCGCTCGCGGCTGTTGCCCTATCCGTAGCCGCCTGCGCCAAGCCTTTGCCGCCGACGTTTACGGCTGGTGATGTCACGTCCTCACAAACAACATTTGCCACCCTCACAGCCCTACCGGCCACAAGCCTAGTGGCCATGCCTAATGCGGGCAG
>JAJRRX010000503.1 GCA_024279075.1 Alphaproteobacteria bacterium
AGGGTTTGCAAAAAGCGATTTCAGGAACCGGAACCGTTGGCGTGCACGGCGTGCAAAAAGGTGCGCTTAGCATCACCAACGCTACCGAATCAGGTACCATTTACACGCCCGCCGAGGTTGCCGCTCTCACGAGCATTGCCAAGGCAGACGGCGTGCCAACCCATATGGACGGCGCCCGCTTTGCCAATGCGCTTGTGCGCCTCGGTTGCGCGCCTGCCGAGCTAACCTGGAAAGCGGGGGTTGATATCCTCAGCTTTGGTGGCACCAAAAACGGGCTGCTCGGGGTGGAGGCGGTGATCCTGTTTAACCCTGACCTCGCGTGGGAATTCGAGTTGCGGCGCAAGCGCGGCGGGCATTTGTTCTCCAAGCATCGGTTTTTGTCAGCGCAGATGGAGGCTTATTTGACTGATGATCTTTGGCTGAAATTGGCCTCGAAGGCCAATGCAGCGGCTGATAGGTTGGCTGAGGGTATCCTGAAAATTCAAGGAGCGAGCCTTGTTCACCCGGTTGAGGCCAACGCGATTTTTGCCAGTTGGCCGCGCAAAGGCCACCGCGCTGCGCAAGAGGCAGGCGCGAAGTATTACCACTGGCCTTTCGATCAGTCGCTAGATGGCCCCGAGGGCGAGATGATATCTGCCCGTTTGGTATGCAACTGGGCAACAAGTGATGCTGAAATCGAGCAATTCCTCGGGTTGATTTCATAGCGTCCCCGTTGTCTCGCTTCGCTCGACCCTCGCGGCGCGTTGACCATTATGCTTGTGGCGAGGGCGGTCCCGCGCCGCGCTGACCATTTTGCGAGCGCCGCCACCGAGCCCAAAGTGAGGCTCCGTTGCCGATGTGCAATTTGGCACTGGCAAAATACGTGAGCATGGGGAGGCTATGCAGTGTGAGAAGAGACAAGTGCCGCTACTTCATTTACATGCGTGATCGGCCCCATATGCCCTGCTGTTTTGATGATTTTTTTCGAAATACTTGCCGCATGTGCAGCCAATGCTTCGGCGATTTCGTTAATGACAACCGGAGAGGTTCCCCCGGTTATCAGCTGAATAGGCACTTCGAGCTTTTTCAATTTCTCCAACAGGTCCACGCCGCTTTGGGGCGAAATGATAGAGGACTTGCTGGCCATGATCAGGGGAATGGTGCGTAGGATGTAAGCTTGCTGTGGCGCGGGCAGGGTATCAAACCTATCTACACTCCAGCGTGCCAGAAACGCGCGCGCGGCGGCTGGCCAATCTTGCACCAAACAGGCAGTGCCAAAGGCAGCTGAGGCCTTGGTTTCTATGGCATAGGCCTTGGGGTTTGCTGTGGCCAAAACCGAGAAGTAAACAGGCTCAAAGAGGCTGAGCGCGCGCACCAAATCGGGCCGTTCTAGCGCCAGTTTTAGCGCCACCGTAGCGCCGAAACTATGGCCAAACACATCGCTTGGCCCTGTTTCTTCAAGCAAGCTTATAGCCGTTTCCACCGCTTGGGCTTGAATATCCACCGCCGTGTCAAATTCAGTTTCGCCATGCCCAGGCAGATCAAACGCAGTGAATGCCCGCTTAGGCATTGCGGCCATCAACGGGCCGAGCGCCCCGCGATGCGCCAGTGCACAGTGCAGCATCAGCATTGGCGCGCCACTCCCTTTGCGGCTTACGCCCACGCGCCGCCCGTTGATGATTTCTACTGCCATATCTGCTCCATTTTGCCCCAGCTTATAGGGTTTCTGGTTGATACTGAATCACAATTTACCACCTTTCGCCACGCGCAAACGCAATTTGTGCTAGGCCTTTTTGCCAAGAACCGGAAACGCTGGCAACAAGCCCCTATGCAAGCGCCAACGGGTTTGTTACACCGCGCTCAAGCCCAGATAGATTCGCCCTTATGAAGGTTCCCGATCATGCGTAGCTCTAATCCTCCCAAGCTGATTTCAGGCAATGCCAACCGAACGCTCGCCAAAAGCATTGTTAAGCGCATGGGCATGCACAGGGGGGAGCCGCTGCATGTGGTTGAGGCGCGGGTTGAGCAATTTAATGATGGCGAGATTTTTGTCGAGGTTTATGAGAATGTACGGGACGAGGATATGTTTATCCTTCAGCCCACCTCAAAACCCGCCAATGACCATCTGATGGAGCTGATGATCATTGCCGATGCGCTTAAGCGCTCGTCAGCCAAGCGCATTACCGCTGTGATTCCGTATTTTGGCTATGCGCGGCAAGACCGCCGGACCAAGGCGCGCACGCCTATCAGTGCAAAACTGGTGGCCAACCTGCTGACAGAATCCGGCATTGACCGCATTCTGACGATGGACCTGCACGCGGCGCAAATTCAGGGCTTTTTTGATATTCCGGTGGATAACCTGCACGCCTCGCCGATTTTTGCGCTTGATGTTTTGCACAATTTCAAAAACACAAAAAACGTAACCGTGGTGTCGCCAGATGTCGGTGGTGTGGCCCGTGCGCGCCAACTTGCGCAGCGCATTGGCGCTGATCTGGCGATCGTGGATAAGCGCCGCAATGCCCCTGGTGAGATTGAGGGCATGACGGTGATTGGTGAGGTGAAAGGCAAGGTTTGCATTATCGTTGACGATATTTGTGACACCGCTGGCACTTTGTGTAAAGCCGCTGATCTGCTTACTGAAAAGGGCGCAAAAGAGGTGCATTCCTACATCACTCACGGCGTGCTTTCTGGCCCGGCGGTGGGGCGCATTCAGGCCTCGACTATGAAATCTCTGGTGATTACCGATTCGATTGAAGCCACAGACGAAGTGCGCAAAGCCAAGAAAATTCGAATGGTGCCCACGGCGCCGGTTTTTGCGCAGGCCATTCAGAATATCGCAAGCGGCGCCTCCGTTAGCTCCTTGTTTAGGAACGAAACCCTCGGCCCGCTTTATGAGGTTTATTACCCCGAAAGCTAAAGCCAGTGCCGCACCGAAAATGCGGGCTTGCCTTTGCGCGTCAAATAAACTAATAAACTAGTTATGTAGTTTATAGGAGCGCAAAATGGATGAAAAACAAGCAGCGGCGGGCTTTGCCGCCATGGGGGCCGACCATCGGCTCGGGGTGTTGCGGCATTTGGTAAAGGCGGGCGATAGCGGCCTATTGGTGCATGAAGTTGTGGCGCTGAGCGGCATTGCCGCCTCAACCATGGCGCACCACCTCAAAACCCTGCGGAGTGCAGGGCTGATTACGCAAGAAAAGCAGGGGCGCTCCACGGTGAACATTGCCAATTACGCCCATCTTGAGGCTTTGGCGGCGTATATTCTCGCTGAATGTTGCGTGGCCCAAAATGGCTGACATCTCGCACGCAAAACAAGCCTTCCGCCCCTCGCTGAAATCACCATGGACAGTCTCGCTAGGGCTGCTTTTACTGGTGGCAATCTTTGATCTGCCCAATCTCGGGGCGGTCAGCTTGTTTGCCGCCAAGGCCTTCCTCAGCACTTTGAAATACATCGTATTCGCCGTGTTCCTTATTGCTGCGCTTAAGGCGGCCGGGGCCGAGGCCGTGATCGCCAACGCCTTTAAAGGCCGCGAGGTCCGGATGATATTTGTTGCCGCGCTTTTCGGCGGCTTGGCCCCGTTTTGCTCTTGCGAAGTGATCCCGTTTATCTCGGGCCTCTTGATCCTTGGCGCACCGCTTTCCGCCGTCATGGCCTTCTGGCTTTCCTCCCCGCTGATAGACCCGCCGACGCTTTTCATCACCGCCGGCGCGCTGGGCTGGGAATTTGCCATCGGCAAGGCCATAGCTGCCGTAAGCCTCGGGATATTTGGCGGCTTTGTGGTGCGGTTATTTGCCCGCAGTGGTGCCTTCGCCAACCCGCTAAAACCAAGTTTCAGCCAAGGCTGCGGCTGCGGGCCTTCGCCGCTTTCCGGCAAGCCCTTATGGGCGTTTTGGCAAGAACCAGAGCGGCGTGCTACCTTCAAGCGAGAGTTCATCACCAACGCGCTTTTCCTCGCCAAATGGTTGGCCATGGCCTATGTGCTAGAGGCGCTGCTCGTAAGCTACATGCCCTCAGACCTGATCGTAAAACTAGTGGGTGGCGAGGGCATTTGGCCTATTATAACCGCCGCTTTGGTCGGCATGCCCGCCTACCTCAACTCCTACGTAGCCCCGCCCCTTTTGGCAGGGCTCACGGCGCAGGGCATGAGCAATGGTGCGGCCATGTCCTTCATGATCGCTGGCGCGGTCAGCTCGGTGCCTGCCATGGCCGCTGTCTGGTCTCTGGTGCGCCCACAAATCTTTGCGCTTTACTTGGGGCTTGGCGTGTTTGGTGCTATTGTCGCTGGCGTTATCTTTCAACAGGTTATTTAATCTGCTGCCCGTTTACTGAAACATGCCCACCCTCGGTGAATTCTATGCGGGAGGAAAAGCTGTCTGGCGTCTCACCCGCTGTGGTAAACATGCCAAGCGCGCCTTTGGCTCCGATAATGATCATTGGGTCACCAAGGCCAAGGCGGCCGATTTTATCTAGCATGCCAAGCGCGCCATTGATGGAGAAATCAAGCGCGCCCAAAGGCTCGGGCAGGCCTGACATCGGGTCAATGC
>JAJRRX010000504.1 GCA_024279075.1 Alphaproteobacteria bacterium
CCTTGGTCCACCGCCACTTGCACAGGGCCATTGGCGACGGTGCCACAATCAACACAGATGATCAGATCATGGGCTTTGCCGAGCTGCTCCATCGCCGCATCATTGGGGCCGTAGCCTTCCTTTAAACGGTCCGGAATATAAAGCGTGGCTTCCACGCCAAGCGCCTTGAACCAGATCAAAAGCTGGGCGGCAGAGGTGGCGCCATCAACATCATAATCGGCAAAAATCGCGATGCGCTGGCCCGATTGCAACGCGCCAAAAATGCGCTCGGCGGCCACATCCATGCCTTTAAGGCTGGAAGGGTCCGGCATTAAATCCCGCAGCGAGGGCGCAAGGAAGGTTTCGGCCTCGTCAGGCAACACGCCCCGCGCGGCCAGCACTCGCGCCAGCACATCGGGCAGGGCGGTGGCTTGGGCAATCGCCTCGGCTTGGCGCTCGACCTCGGCACTCGGGCCAAGCCAGCGGCGGCCTGTTAGGGAGGAGTCTACATTGAGATAAGCGCTCATTCCGGTGGCATTTTCAGCAAACGGCGCAAGAGGAAAAACACGATCAGCCAGCCGCCACCCATAATGCCAAACCATACCAGTGCCACGGGCCAGCGAAACAGCGGCTGCGTATCCAATTGTGCCACGATGAACATAATAATAAGCAGGCCCCAACTGAGCAGCCAGCCGGTCAGCAAGACCCGAAGCAGCCGGTGAGGGCGCTTTGGCTTTGGGTCTTGCCTCACCATTACTGGTTCCGCTGGCGGTAAAATAGCCGCCGGACAGAGCCGGTTTTGGAGCGCATCAAAATGGTTTCTGTTTCCAAATATCCATCCACCCGCCGCGCGCCGGATACCACCGAGCCATCGGTGACGCCGGTAGCTGCAAAGATCACATCGTCCATCACCAGATCATCCAGCGCATAAATGCGGTCAAAATCCTCTACGCCGGTTTTGCGTGCCCGCGCCCGCTCGTCATCATTGCGGAAAATAAGCTGGCCATACATTTGCCCACCCATACATTTAAGCGCTGCTGCCGCCAGCACACCCTCTGGCGCGCCGCCACTGCCCATATACATATCAATGCCGGTTTTTTCGGTTTCGGCACAGTGGATAATGCCTGCCACGTCCCCATCGGTAATCAGCCGGATATGCGCGCCGGTTTCCCGTAGCTCACGGATCATTGCTTCATGGCGTGGGCGCTCTAGCACACAGACCATAATGTCAGAGGGTTGCACCCCTTTAGCCGCTGCCAGCGCATTTACGCGCTCGGTGGGAGACATGGCCAAAGTGACCACATCTTTAGGGTAGCCCGGCCCAATGGCCAGCTTTTCCATATAGGTATCAGGGGCATAGAGCATAGAGCCTTTAGGCCCCATCGCGATCACCGCCAGCGCATTGGGCATATCTTTGGCGCAAAGCGTGGTGCCCTCTAACGGGTCAAGCGCGATGTCGACTTCCGGCCCTGTGCCTTTGCCGACTTCCTCACCAATATAAAGCATCGGCGCTTCGTCACGCTCGCCTTCGCCGATTACAATCCGGCCCCGAATGTCGAGCTTGTTGAGTTGGGTGCGCATGGC
>JAJRRX010000505.1 GCA_024279075.1 Alphaproteobacteria bacterium
CCAAGACTGGAAAAATCGGCGACGGGAAGATCTTTGTTTCCAGCGTTGAGCAAGCTATTCGTATTCGCACAGAAGAAGACGGGCCAGAGGCCCTTTAGAGAGGAAAGACCATGAGTGATATTCAAGCTGTTTTGGACAGCATTAAAGATAACGACATCGAATATGTCGACATCCGCTTCACCGACCCACGCGGCAAGTTGCAGCACGTAACGCTGATCAATGACGAAGTAACCGCTGATTTCCTTGAGGAAGGCTTCATGTTTGACGGCTCCTCGATTGCGGGCTGGAAGAGCATTGACGAAAGCGATATGAAGCTGATCCCTGATTGCAGCTCGGCCTATATCGACCCGTTTTATGCGGAAAAAACCCTGTGCATCCATTGCTCGGTGCATGAGCCGGATACGGGCGAGGCCTATGCGCGTGACCCACGCAGCACCGCTGAAAAAGCCGAGGCTTACCTCAAGTCGACCGGTATTGGCGACACGGCTTACTTTGGCCCTGAGGCCGAGTTCTTCCTGTTTGACGATGTGCGCTTTAGCAACACCATGAACAAGGTGTCGTTTGAAGTGGATGCGGCGGATGCGAGCTGGAACACCGATACCGAGTATGAAATGGGCAACATGGGCCATCGCCCCGGCGTTAAGGGCGGCTACTTTCCGGTTAACCCAACCGACGCAGCGCATGATATTCGCGGCGAAATGCTGAGCACCATGAAGCGCCTTGGCATGAAGGTCGACAAGCACCACCACGAGGTTGGCTCTTGCCAGCACGAGCTTGGCTTGGTGTTTGGCACGCTGGTAAAGCAGGCGGATGAACTGCAAAAGTATAAGTATGTGATCCACAATGTGGCGCATGCTTACGGCAAATCCGCCACCTTTATGCCCAAGCCTATCGCGGGTGATAACGGCACGGGGATGCACGTGAACATGTCGATCTGGAAAGAGGGCAAGCCCTTGTTTGCGGGTGACAAATATGCGGACCTTTCCCAAGAGGCGCTCTACTTCATCGGCGGCATTCTAAAGCACGCCAAAGCGTTGAACGCGTTTACGAACCCTGCGACCAACAGCTACAAGCGGCTGATCCCTGGCTTTGAAGCACCGGTTCTGCGCGCCTACTCTGCCCGTAACCGCTCCGGCTGCGTGCGTATTCCTTGGGCTGAATCCCCCAATGCCAAGCGCGTAGAAGCTCGCTTCCCTGATCCGGCCGCCAACCCATACCTGTGCTTTGCGGCGCTGCTTATGGCTGGGCTTGACGGCATCATCAACAAAATCGACCCCGGTGAGGCCTCTGACAAAGACCTTTATGACCTGCCACCAGAAGAGCTGGCTGGCATCCCAACGGTGTGCGCTTCCCTGCGCGAGGCGCTTGAGGAGCTTGAGGCCGATATGGGCTTCCTGACGGCGGGTGATGTGTTCACCAAAGACCAGATTGAGGGCTATATGGAGCTGAAGTGGGAAGAGGTTTACCAGATGGAGCACACGCCGCACCCTGTTGAGTATGGCATGTATTACAGCTGCTAGAATGGTGCGTGGACACCACGCACCCTACGGCAAGGCCTCCCGCATTGGGGGGCCTTTTTTATATGAGGTTATGAAATTTTTGGCTTAAGAACCAAAAAACCATACACCATAAGCCCGCCTTGCACCCCAAGGGCAATGGCCAAGCCGATAATATGCGCTTGCATACTGGCAAGGCCATTGCTGACCTCATACCACAAAGCAAAACCGCCCACCGGAATATTCAGGGAAAGGCTAACGGCAAAGCCGGGGTTATAGCCGTTACGAAAAAACATGCCCACATGCGAGGCCGCATTGATGATCGAGAAATAGGCGGTCCACAACCCAACAGCCACGCCAAACTGCATCGCCAGAATGGCCGACACTGGAAAGCCGATAAATATCACCGGCACATTGATCCAGAGAGCGGTGGTTTTGGTCAGCGGAAAATCGGGCTGGTCTGAGCCAAGCACATGCGTATTAAAATAAGCCAGAAACCCGCCGGGGAAGATATATTCCTCGGACTGGTGCAGAAAATAAACCGGCGTTTGTAGCCAGATAAGAAAGAGCGCTGGTTCCATTTTGGAGCGAAATGCCAACAGAATTGCCACACTAAAAACCGCAAGAAACGGCGTGGATTGAGGCCAGTTATCTTCAAGCCACAACATGGTTTTTTGAATCAATTTCTACTTCCAATCAATCGTGATAACCTTCGAAACTGCAACCCTGTCGAATCCCCAGCCTGATCAAACGTCGCCATCCCAAAGTGGCATGCCCGCGCGGCTTTAACAATATTAGTCGCCAGCGCCCCGCCGCAGGCTTTGGCCGCCCTTCGTCCGCCATGATCCTTTGCGCGCCATATTTGTAGATTTATAAACAGGGGATAGGCCGTGTTTCAAAGGGTTACCACACCCACAGAGTGTGTGCTTGCACCGACCATCGGCAACGGCATCAAGAATTAGGTCATACAAAGCGCGCCAGGCGATTTCTTGGCGTCGGCGGGAGAGCCCAATATTGCTTGACTTGAAAACCTACCTAAGGCTAACCTTTGCCATAAGGATTCGCCTATTTGGTTAGTATTGTAGCCTGTTAGTGAGGGAAATTGGATGAGAAATCTAAATGTCACTATGTCGCGTAAATTCAACCTGTTATGTCGCGTAAATTCAACCTGTTGTGCAGCGTAGGTGCGCTCGCCGCGCTTTCTGCATGCGCAACCGCGCCTACTGGCCTTACTGGCCCCACAGCAGGTGGCCCAAGTTCGCACACACCACAAAATTACGAAGTTTTGGCCAGTACAGCCGCCTCGAGCAGTGCATTAGGCGGCTCTACTGCTATAGGAGAGAGCGGGACCATAGGTGGCTGGTTTGGCTCGCTGACAAGCGTTTCCTCTTCAGGTTCAATCGCTCATGACTCCGGACGCTTAGAATTGGATGACGGCACCTATTTATTTATTGATGCAGACGGGCCTGATGCGTCTGGCAATGTTTCCGATGGCGCTGGTGGAGCGACAGGATTGGTTCTTCCGATCCTGTCGACTACTTATACATATGTGACGGACTACGGCCTCACCTATACCGTAAATGGAACCCGCTACGACGTGATCGGAGTTGCCGGAATAGTAACGTCTGCGCCAGATATGCCTTCAGGTGGAAGCGCAACCTATAGCGGGGAGGCTTTCGCGTCTTCCCTTGACGCAACCACAGTCGCTACCAGCAATGATTTTTACCTTTATAACGGCGTAAGCACTGTCGATGTCAATTTTGGAGCGGGAACGGCTACAGTTAACCTTGACGCATTCACAACAAAAGCGGGAACTGGTACGCAAACATTTGACCAAATCCAAGGCACCGGCATTGTGATTAGCGGCGCGCACTTTACGGGCGGAACATGGGTCACCATGCAAGGCGGTGTTGCTGTTAATGCGGTAGGTGCCAGTGTTTCCACTACGTCCAATGGCACCTTTTTTGGCTATGACGCCAGTATTTCAGCACCTGCTGAAGTTGGTGGCGTGGTTTCCATCGTGGGGTCAACAGACGTTATCACCGGGTTGTATATCGCAGGGTTGACGTTACCTCTCGCACACGTTCCCAACTAACTGTAGTAGGGTGCGTGGTCTTCCACGCACCGCTCCCCGCGCCGCAGGCTTTGGCCTGCCCAGCCCTTGTAATATCCCCACCGGCGCCTTCACCGCTTCGCGTAGCCCGCCTTTGGGCAGCGCATATATCTGTTTTGTGGCCTCAAGCAATATAGCCCCCGCCCCGAGCCTGCCGCCCATTCGTGGCCCCCATGTTTCCCAAAACGGCGCGGATTTCAGCCAAAACCGCCTTTGGCTTGGCGGCGCATAAAGCGCCATCACATGCCGCTCGGCTTGAAAGCGGTGCAAGCGGAGGTAGGCCTCTAGTTGCCCTACGGAATAGGGGCGGCCATAGCCAAAGGGGGTGCCGTCTGACCGCGCCCAAATCCCCGAGCGGTTGGGCACGATGAACACCACCTTACCACCGGGGGCCAGCACCCGCCAAATTTCCGCCAGCAATGCATCGGGTTGCTCACAAGTTTCCAGCCCATGCGCCACCACCAACCTATCAAGGCTGCCCGCCACCACGGGCCACGCGACCTCCTCGACCAGCGCTGACAAGTTAGCCCCGCCGGGCGGCCAGTGCATCACGCCTTGCTGCCCGGGCATCAGCCCCAGCACCCGCTGCGCCTCACCCAAAAAGGGCCGCAATACGGGCACCGCAAAGCCAAAGCCTGCCACATCCATGCCCTTCACATCCGGCCACAGCCCACGCATCGCCCCCTGCAAGCCACGCTGCGCCGAGCGCCCAAGCTTAGTGCGATAATAAAACTTCCGAAGGTCGATCACATCAAGATGCATAGCGCAGGCTCCTTTGCCCCAAGCCTAGCGCGCCTCCATCCATCGCGCAATGGCTTGGCCACCCTTGCAAAGCCCGCTGCTTTGCGCCAATCTCTCGCCAAAGGAGCCTCCCATGACACTTGAGATCATCACCATTCCCTGCCGCACAAACAATTACGCCTTTTTACTACATAGCAACGGCACCACCGCCCTTATAGATGCCCCCGAGGCTGGCCCTGTGCTTAAAGCGCTCAAGGAAAAGGGCTGGTCGCTGGATATGGTTTTGCTGACCCATCACCACCCCGACCATATTGATGGTTTGCCCGGCTTGCTGGCTGAATATACCCCAAAAATCATCGGGGCCGCCAAAGATGCCCACCGCCTTCCAAGGTTGGATATCGCCGTAAATGAAGGCGATGAGATCGAAGTTGGCAGCCTTACGGGCCGCGTGATTGATGTTTCGGGCCACACCGTCAACCACATCGCTTTTGCCTTTCCGGGCGCGGTATTTACCGGCGATAGTCTGTTTGCGCTTGGCTGCGGGCGGGTGTTTGAGGGCAGCATGGAAATGATGCATGAAAGCCTGCAAAAACTGGCTGTGCTGCCGCCTGATACCATGGTCTATTCCGGCCATGAATACACCCTTGCCAATGCCAAATTCAGCCTGACCATTGAGCCGGATAACGCAGCGCTTCAGGTGCGGGTTAAGGATGTAGAGCGGCTGCGGACAGCGGGCATCCCGACCGTGCCGTCACTGTTGTCGCTTGAGCTGGCTACGAATCCGTTTTTACGCGCGAAGGATGCGGCGGAATTTGCCAGAATCCGCCAAGCAAAAGATAAGTTTTAAGAGGCTGATATGACCGACAATCCTAAACCCGATAATACCGGCCCCGTTGAAACCCGCCTTAAAGTGCTAACGTGGAACCTTTGGTGGCAGTTTGGCCCGTGGCAGCAACGCGCCAAGGCGATAGAAGCCACGCTTGAGGCCGCGAATGCAGACCTTATTGCCATTCAGGAAGTTTGGGGGGATGCCGCG
>JAJRRX010000506.1 GCA_024279075.1 Alphaproteobacteria bacterium
CTCGGCGCCATTGGCAACAGCCTTGCCGGTGCCCTTGGCGGTGCGGGCGCGGGCGGGGCGCTGGCCATGTTTATGCCCCCCGAAGGCGCGGCGCCGCTGGCCGGCATGGCCGATGCCGTGGGTGGTGGCGACCTGACCGGAATTATAACCGCCGTTGTGGCCGGCGGGGCGGGTGGCGGTGTGCTGACAGGCATGATAGCCAAAGCTAAAAAGATGCGCAAAAAGATGATGGGTGGCGGCGAGTAACGCCCACCAGCACAACCATAGCGCGCTCGGGCGCGGCCAAAGCGCCCGATCACGGTTTATTTAGCCGATTTGAGCGGTTTTCCCTTGAAGCTCGGCAAATAAACCCGAAATTAAAAGATAAGCATTACGCTGCGGTACACGCAGTTGCATTTAATTTCGGGTCAGGAGGCACCATGCCATCATTTTCCACCACCCTTGAAGAGGCCATCCACAAAGCGCTGAGCCTCGCTAATGAACGCCGCCATGAGCTGGCCACGCTCGAGCACCTGCTTTTGGCGCTGGTTGACGAGCCGGAAGCGCGCAAGGTAATGGTCGCCTGTGCGGTTGATATGGACAAGATCAAGCGGCGGTTGACGCGGTTTATTGATAACGAACTTGATTCGCTGGTTTCCGAGGTTGAAGGCACTGAAGCCGCACCAACCACCGGCTTTCAGCGGGTTATCCAGCGCGCGGCCATTCATGTGCAAAGCTCTGGCCATGCCGAGGTAACGGGCGCCAATGTGTTGGTCGCTATCTTTACCGAGCGCGAAAGCCACGCGGCTTATTACTTGCAGCAGCAGGATATGACCCGCTATGACGCGGTGAATTTCATCAGCCACGGGGTGGCAAAAGACCCGGCCTATAACGAGCACGTGCCGCTTCAAGGCGCGGGTGATATGGCCGATGATGTAACGCCAGAAGAGAAAAAAGAAACCGCGCTGGAAAAATATTGCGATGATTTGAACGCCAAGGCACGGGCGGGTGATGTTGACCCGCTGATTGGCCGCCAGCACGAGGTGGATCGTTGCATTCAGGTGCTGTGCCGCCGCCGAAAGAATAACCCAATTTTAGTCGGGGATCCGGGCGTTGGTAAAACTGCGATTGCCGAGGGGTTGGCGCGCAAGATTGTCGATGAAGAGGTGCCGAAGGTTTTGGCAGAAACCACGATATTCTCGCTCGACATGGGCGCGTTGCTGGCTGGCACGCGCTACAGAGGTGATTTTGAGGAGCGGCTGAAAGCGGTGATGACCGAGATGGAAGAGCATGATAACGCTGTGCTTTTCATTGATGAAATCCACACGGTGATTGGCGCGGGGGCGACCTCGGGCGGGGCGATGGATGCCAGCAACCTGCTGAAGCCTGCACTGCAAGGCGGCAAGCTGCGCTGCATGGGTTCGACAACCTATAAGGAGTTTCGCCAGCATTTTGAGAAGGATCGCGCGCTGGCGCGGCGTTTCCAGAAAATTGATGTGAAAGAGCCGAGCATTCCGGATGCCATTAAAATTCTGATGGGGTTAAAACCCTATTTTGAAGAGCATCACGACATTCGCTACACCAATGACGGCATCAAAACCGCCGTTGATCTGGCCGCGCGCTATATTAACGACCGTAAGCTGCCAGATAGCGCGATTGACGTGATTGACGAAGCCGGCGCGGCGCAAATGTTGGTGGCGGAAAGCAAACGCCGTAAGACGATTGGCGCGAAGGATATTGAAGCCGTTGTGGCGCAAATAGCACGGATTCCGCCCAAGAATGTATCCAAGGATGACAGTGAAGTGCTGCGCGACCTTGAAAAGAGCCTGAAACGGGTGGTGTTTGGGCAGGATGATGCAATAACGGCGCTGGCCAGCTCTATTAAGCTGGCGCGGGCGGGGCTGCGCGAACCCGAAAAGCCGATTGGCAACTACCTGTTTGCGGGGCCTACGGGCGTGGGCAAAACCGAAGTTGCTAAGCAGTTGGCCGACACTTTGGGTGTGGAGTTACTGCGGTTTGATATGTCAGAATACATGGAAAAACATGCAGTTAGCCGGTTGATCGGTGCGCCTCCGGGCTATGTTGGCTTTGATCAAGGCGGGCTGTTGACGGACGGTGTGGACCAACACCCGCATTGCGTGCTGCTGCTTGACGAGATCGAAAAAGCCCACCCTGATGTGTTCAATATTTTGCTACAAGTGATGGACCACGGCAAGCTGACCGACCATAACGGCAAGGCAATAGATTTCCGCAATGTGGTGCTGATTATGACGAGCAATGCAGGGGCGGCGGAGCAAGCGAAATCCGCCATTGGCTTTGGCGACGCTAAGCGCACGGGCGAAGATACGGCTGCGATCGAGCGCACGTTTACGCCGGAATTCCGCAACCGCTTGGATGCGGTGATCAGCTTTAGCTCGCTGACACGGGACGTTATCCTGAAGGTGGTCGAGAAGTTTGTGCTACAGCTTGAAGCGCAGTTGATGGACCGGAATGTGACCATAGAGCTGACCGAAGCAGCCGCCAACTGGCTGGCCAAAAAGGGCTATTCGGAGAACATGGGCGCACGGCCTTTGGGGCGCACTATTCAGGAGCACATTAAAAAGCCGCTGGCCGAGGAGCTGCTGTTTGGTAAGCTCGCCAAGGGTGGCTCAGTGCGGGTTGAGGTGAAGGATGGTAAAATCCATCTTGAGGTTTTGGAGCCGCAAAAACTGCGGATTTCTACGCCTAAAAAACCACCGATGCTGACGACGGAATAAGCTAAACTCTCCCAAAAGTTTTGAGGAATGGCCGCCCATTTGGGTGGCCATTTTTCTTTGCACCTCCCTAAACCTTTACGAACCAGCTCGCATAGGTTGTTAATTCTTCTTTAACCCCACTCTACTAAACTAGTTTAGTAGAGTGGGGTTAAATGGAGTTTTTTACAAATGAAACCAACTGATAAGCATAAGCACATGGCAAAGTTTTTTGACGCTTTAGCACACCCTAGACGGCAGATGATCATACAGGTATTGCAGGAGACAGGGCGGCGCGGGCTGCCCTTCAATCGGCTGCAAAGCCGCACGGGGCTCACCCCAGCAACGCTGGCTTTTCATCTCAGAAAAATGGATGATGGCCAGATTTTGAACCGCAAAATTAAAGGGCCGGAGACATGGCTCTCGCTTGACCCAGCCCCCTTTCTCACCATGGAAACACCAATGGTGGCCGCACGCTAGCCTTTGCGTAGC
>JAJRRX010000507.1 GCA_024279075.1 Alphaproteobacteria bacterium
GGCTGGCTTTCAGAGCTATATACTTGGCCGTATAGGGATCGAGCTGTGACATGCGGTTTGGCAAATGTGGTGCCCCATGACGGATTCGAACCGCCGACCTACTATTTACGAATTATATGTGTTTTCAATGAAAACAATAGGTTAACTTTGATAGTCTGGTCTTATATCTTTTTTTGGTGTTTTATCTGATCAGCGCTTTGAAATCATCTTGAGCGTATTGTCAAGAAAGTAAAACGTCACGATGACGATGAAAATCCGCCACAGTTCGGGGCTTAGGTTGTCAGTAGTGCCAAGCTTTAGCACCTTATCCCATACCACCAGCTTCCAGACATATACCCAGAAGGGCAAGGCCAGCAGGCCGCGCATGATCTTGGGCAGCCATGTAGCTGAGCCCGTGGTTTGGGCCATGGCCTGTGTTGCGAGCTGGTGCATGCGCTCGTCGGCGGCTAATTTGCGCTTGTCGGTGTTGGCGTCGAGCTGGTCTTTGCGGGCTTGGCGGATTTCGGCGGCGAGGCCTGTTGCCCCGCCGCCGGTGAAAAAGCCAAGGATCAGCTTTAGGACCTTCATTTGGCAGCTACAGCGCGGACGGCCGCATCTTTTGCCTCTAGCAGTTTGCGAAGCGCCACGGTGCGCTCAGGGTTCCGCGGCAAGTTTTCCACAATAGCTTCAGCCATTTCCGAAAAAGGTTGCGATACCTTCTTCAGGTGATCCGGCAAATGCTCGAAAACGAAAAACTGCATGATGTGTTCTTTTTCCATAGGGGTGATTTCCTTATTTTGAAAAATGGGCGGTTTTGTAATATGTCCGCCCTGTCATGTTTGGTTTAGGGGGTGCCCCCTCTACTTCGCCCATCCGAAGCGATTGGCGATGAAATACCAGATTTCGGCACCGACACCGATAAGAGCACCGGCGGCTATCAGGATGTCGGGATCGGTGGCGAGGGTGGCACCAGCATCTGGCGTGAGGTAGCCTTTGGCGACAAGTGCGCCTGCGCCGTAGCGCAGGATTATGCGGATGATGGGGGTCATGGGGATACTCCTGTTTTGATGGCGGCCCGATGGTAGGCGCGGGCGCGGTTGCGGTTATGGGCGGATTTGCGCCACAAGATGATGGCGGCGAGGGTCAGTGTGGCCACCAGCGCAGCCACCAGCGGCATAGGCAGGTCGGTGAGGGTCACACCACCAGCGGCGCTGGCAGGGGCCGCTGTGGCCTTGTTCTGGCGGCCTGCGGTTACGTTGGCCTGTTGGGCCTCGGTGAGCAGGATTTCGCGGGTGTGGGCAGAGGTCTCGCTGGCGGCCAGAGAGACGGCCACGGCTTCCACCTCGGCCACGCGGCGGCTCCAGCCGCGCCCGAAGGTGGCAAAGGTGCGTAGGCCCTGAAGGAAGCCCATGCGGGTGGCGCAGGCGCGCTTAATAGCAGGGACCCGTGCGGCAACGCGGGCGGCCTTCAGGGTTTTGGGGCCTGCTTTGCCATCGGCCTTTACCATAAGCGCGCGCTGGAGCCACTTAATGCTGCGGGCGGGGCCAGAATTAACAGCCCCATCCATTGAAACAAGGTCCAGCCCCGTGGGGAGGTCGGGGCCTCGGCACGGCTTCCAGTATTCACGCTCATAGATCATCAGCGCATCGAGCTTATCAAGCGCGCGGATGTCCACGCTGGGGTGCGAGCGCTGCGCAATACCCCATTTGGTCAGGCCGCCCGGGTCTTTCGGATGGTCTGTTAGTCCGCCTGTTTTCCATTTGGAGCCGACTTCGTGCTTGAACACTTCGTCCATTATGCGTGGGAAATTTGCTTGCATTAGGGGGCCTCGCTTATGGTAATTTGTTTCGGGGGTGAGGAGTGAAAGAGGACCGGCCAAAATAGATATGCGGCCAGCACCAGCAGCCAGACAGTGAAAAGGTTCGAATGGGCCTTTATCGCTCGGCGCGTGTGTGTCATTTTCCCATCCTTTTCAGGATGATTTCCTTTAGAAAATCACGGTCTGATAATAGAGCCGCGGCAAGGTCAAACACCATGTAGCCAAAAGCTGATATAACCACGGCCGACAGGTTTTCGCTCCGGCCGGTCCACTCGGCGAACTCGGGTGCAAAGCTAAAGGCCATGCCGCCACTAATTGCCGCCAGCATTACGCGGGTGATTCGCGATTTTTCAGCATTTCGGTGCAGCACCACAGCGACGCCCACTGCTATCGCCACCCAAAATTCTATCGGTTTACTCATGCGTTTCCTTTCTCGCGCCGCCATGCGCTAAATTTCAAATTCAAAAGCTGCGGCAGCCACCGCAAGGCCCGCCGCGCTTAGGTGTGTTGTGTCGCCGATATACAGCGCCGAATTAGAGTTGCCGCCAGTGGTCCCGAAGTCAGCGTGTGCCGCCTCTAGGTCAAACACGTTGGCCACATTGGCGCGTATCAGCGCGTTAAGCGCGGCGATCTCGGTGTTGATCGAGGCCGTTTCAGTGCGCCGGATAAGCGTGGCCACAATAATCTTTGCCAGTGGGAATTCCGCCTGAAACAGCCCAATCAGGTTGCTTAGCAATACC
>JAJRRX010000508.1 GCA_024279075.1 Alphaproteobacteria bacterium
GCCCCAGCGGGTGAGCAGCTCGCGGCGGAACTACAGGCCATTGGCGCAACGATGACAGCCGAGTGGCTGGAAAAAGCCGGCCCTGAAGGCCAAGCGATTATCGACGCGTATAACGCTGGTAACTAAGCACATTCCCGCCCCCGCACCATGTGGGGGCGGCCTTATTTCTGGGGGAACTATGGGCCAATTTATGCGAAAAGCGCTGGATAAGTTATATCTGGCATCTGGCATTTTGGCCGCCCTGTTCCTTATCGCCATTCTGTTCCTTATCGTCGTGCAAATGGTGGCGCGTTGGACAGGGCAAGTGTTTAGCGGCGCGCCGGATTACGCGGGTTATGCTATGGCCGCTTCATCCTTTCTTGCGCTGGCCTATGCGCTGAATGCGGGCGCGCATATTCGGGTTTCCCTGCTGCTCACCGCCCTTGGCCGCTATCGCCGTTTGGGCGAGATTTGGTGCTTTGGCATTGGCACCTATCTCAGTTGGTTTTTTGCCTATCACGCCATAAAAATGACCTATGGTTCTTGGAAATGGAACGATATTTCCCAAGGGCAAGACGCCACGCCGATGTGGATACCGCAAACCCTGATGAGCCTCGGCGTGATCATCCTCGCCATTGCTTTTGCCGACCACTTGGTGCGGCTGATCTTTGTCGGCTCGCATAATATTCAAGAAGAAGCGCTTGATGCGCATGTGGAGTAACCCATGGACGAATTTGCGCTAATCGGAATTTTTCTCTTTGTCCTGTTTTTAATGCTCGGCACCGGTGTTTGGGTTGGCCTCGCGCTGTTTGGCGTGGCGTATTTGGGGCTGGAAATGTTCACCAACCGCCCCGCAGGGGATGCCATGCTGACCCGTATTTGGACGGGTTCCTCAAGCTGGACACTCACGGCCTTGCCGATGTTTATCTGGATGGGCGAGATACTGTTTCGAAGTCGATTATCACAGGATATGTTCCGCGGGCTGGCCCCGTGGATGGCGCGGCTGCCGGGTGGCCTTGTGCATACCAATATCGTCGGCTGCACGATTTTTGCCGCCGTTTCCGGCTCCTCGGCTGCCACGCTCACCACGGTTGGCCGCATGTCCATTCCTGAGCTGCGAAAGCGCGGCTACCCCGAATATATGATCATCGGCACGCTTGCGGGCGCGGCCACCCTGGGCCTGATGATCCCGCCCTCGCTCACACTGATTGTTTACGGCGTCTCGGTGGAGGAAAGCATTTCCAAACTCTTTATGGCGGGCATTTTGCCGGGCATGGTGCTTGCGGGCATGTTTATGCTTTATGTCGCGGGCTGGTCTTGGCTGCGGCCTCATGAGGTGCCTAAAATTGCCGAGCGGATGAGCTTTCGGGAGAAGCTGGCCGAGAGCCGTTTTTTGATCCCGATTGTGCTTCTGATCATGGCGGTGATCGGCTCTATGTATGCGGGCTGGGCCACGGCCACCGAGGCCTCTGCCATTGGCGTGATCGGCTCGCTTATTCTGGCCAGCGTGCAAGGCTCGCTCAGCTGGGAGGCCTTTACCCAAAGCCTGCTCGGGGCCACCCGCACCTCGGCCATGATCGCGCTTATCCTTATGGGGGCCACGGCGCTGACGCTGGCTATGGGCTTTACGGGCCTGCCGCGTGCGTTAGCGGAATATATCGACACCCTCGGGCTGTCAAAATTCTCTCTGCTGATGGCGCTCATGCTGTTTTACATCGTGCTTGGCATGTTCCTTGATGGCATTTCCAGCGTGGTGCTGACAATGGCTATCGTGCAGCCGATGGTAATGCAAGCCGGTATAGACCTGATCTGGTTTGGTATTTTCATCGTTGTGGTGGTGGAAATGGCGCAAATCACCCCGCCGATCGGCTTTAACCTGTTTGTGATGCAGGGCATTACCAAGCACGAAATGGGCTATATCGCCAAAACCGCACTGCCGCTTTTTGGCATCATGGTGCTTATGGTTTTTATCCTGATCTGGCTGCCCGAACTGGCAACCTATCTACCTGAAACTATGCGCACCGCAACGGGGCTGTGAATTAAAGCAAATTAGTGCCCTACATTTTTGGCTGACGTTGCTCCGCCCAGTTGGCTGATGGCAGCGCTCCCAAAACGGTTGCCATTTTTCAGGCAGGCCATTGGCGGCTTATCTGCAAGCCAACTCACCAAAAACCCTGCATTAAAAGCATCCCCTGCACCTGTTGGGTCAATGGCCTTGCTTTCACCCGCTGGCCCGCTGGCAAACACCCCCTCTGGCCCCCAATAGCCAGCCCCCAAAGCGCCGCGTTTTACCACTACGATTGGCCCGTTCTCAGATATTCGTTTTGCAGCCAAGGCTACCCCGTCCGCCCCATCAGAAATTTTCAGAAGCTCAGGCTCGTTGGGTAAAAAGAGATCAACAGTTTTAAGCAAATTCAGCCCGTTTGGCACCTGCATAGCGGCTTCGTCCCATGCGCAATCCAGCGAGATACTCAGGCCATTTTCTCGGGCCAGTGCTATCAGGTTAGGGTGCTCTTGCAAGGTTGCCAATTCCGAAATATGCAGATGGGTGAACCCGCCCGCCGCGATGGTTTTTGGGATTGATTCGGGCAATGCCGCGCCGGTACGGCGGGTTAAAAAGGCGCGATCTTTATGCGAAGACATTACAACCGTCACCTGCGGTTGGGCTTGCGGGGGTGCCTGTTCACACGCCTGTAAATCAAGGCCAGAGGCCGCCATTTCAGTGTTTATACTTGCGCCAAATGGCCCATTCGGGATCACCCCGCATAGGCTGGTATTCATGCCTGCCGCCGCCAAATACGCGCCCGTAATATAGGCCCCGCCGCCAGCAAAAATGTTTAGGTTTTCTGCATAAGTCTCTTGCCCTGCGCGGGGGAGGGTTGCGATACCGGAAAACACCAGATCACAATATATTCGCCCGACACATAAGACTTTGGCCGTCACGATAGCGCCAGCCCGCTTGCGGTATCAAAAAAGTGAATCTCTTCGGGTGGGCACGTAAGCTCAAGGACCTCGCCGAGTTTAGGCGGGGCCCTGCCTGAAACCGTAGCGATGACTTTTGTGCCGTTTATATCTACATAGGCAAGGCTTTCGGCCCCAAGCGGCTCGACGATTTCGATGGTGCCTTCCATCAGCACTTTGTCCCCATGCACCGCCGGCACCAACGCACCGGGGCGGATGCCAACTGTGATCTTATTCGTTGAAAACTGGTTTTGATGCGCAATTATTGGCCCTGCTCCAAGCTGAATGCCAGCGTCAATCACTGTGCCCTCCAGCATGTTCATCGAGGGGGCACCGATGAATTGCGCCACAAACATATTGGCAGGGTTTTGGAACACATCCGAGGGCGTGCCAACCTGCTGAATATGCCCGTCTTTCATAATCACTATGCGGTCTGCCAGCGTCATCGCCTCAACCTGATCATGGGTTACAAAAATAATGGTTGTGCCGACATCCTGATGTAACTTCTTGATTTCAAGGCGCATTTGGGTGCGAAGCTGGGCATCAAGGTTGGAGAGCGGCTCGTCAAACAAAAACACCGACGGGTCCCGCACCATAGCACGGCCAATGGCAACCCGCTGGCGCTGCCCGCCTGAAAGCTGGGCGGGGCGGCGCTCTAGCAGCTCTGTCATACCCAGAATTTCGGCTACTTCGTCGATGCGCTTTTCCTTGTCGGCTTTGGGCATTTTGGCGGTGCGCAGGCCAAAGCCGATGTTTTTACGCACCGACATATGCGGATAAATCGCGTAGTTCTGGAACACCATGGCGATGTTGCGCTCCTTGGGCGCAAGGTTATTCACCACCTCGCCACCGATCAGGATTTGGCCGGAGGTCACATCGTCCAGCCCCGCCAATAGCCGTAAGGTGGTTGATTTCCCGCAGCCCGAGGGGCCTACAAACACCACAAATTCGCCGTCTTCGACCGCTAAATCAATGCCGTGTAGCACTTCGGTTTTGCCAAAGGTTTTGACCAGTTTTCTAAGCTCTACCGTTGCCATTATGCGGCTCCTGTTTTGCCAGCCAAGCGCTGAAACGCGGCTAGGCGGGTTGTGTCTGCTGCTTTTGAATGCGCGGCTTTTGCGGCCAAACGGGCCTGAAAACCTGCTAGCTCCCCCGCGTAGCCTTCCAGCGCTGCGGCCATAGGAGCCGCCGCTGGGCCGCCGTAAATATCGCGTTGGTCTACAAAATTTTGCGCTGAAACTGCGGTTTCAAACGCGGCCAGTCCAAGGCTGGTCGCCCGCCCCGTTTCGGCCTGAAACGCGGCGCTGAAATCAGCATACCCCGCCACCAAAGGCTGCCCGCTGGCAATCACGCTCTGCGCAGTGATCGCCGATATTTCGTGGGCTTGCCGGAAGGAAAGCCCTTCCAGCCGCACCAAAGTATCGGCCAGTTCGGTGACCGTAATGCAGCTGGCATCGGTGTTTCGCTGCACATTTTCAGCCTTAATACTGGTGGCCGGTATAAATGCCGTGAGCAGGGCCAGCACGCGCGCGCCGCTGTCAAAAGCGGCATATCCGGCTTGCTGCACCTCGCCTTCACTGTCGTTCATATCGGTGAACGGGGTGTTGTGCATGGTGTTCACAATCGTATCACAGCGGCCAATGGTGAGGGAGGCGAGCAGGCGCAGGTGCTCGATCGGCACGGGGTTGCGCTTTTGCGGCATGATCGAGCTGATCTGGACAAGGTTGTTGGGCACGTAGAGCTGGCCGACCTCGAAGCTGCTCCAGAATTGCAGGTCTTGCACCACGCGACCAAGATGCAGGAACATCAGCTTAATGGCGGAATATAGCCCCGTTACGTAATCAATACTGGCAATGCAGCCGTAAGAATTTTGCAAAGGGGCCTCAAAGCCAAGCAGGCGCGCCATTTGTTGGCGATCAATAGGAAAGCCGGAGGTGGTGATAGCTGCCGCGCCCATCGGACAGAGTTGCAGGGCGTCGCTGGCCGCATGCAGGCGAGCAATATCACGCAAAAGCACCTCGATCATGGCGGCCAGATAGTGACCATAAGTGCTAGGCTGGGCGGGCTGACCGTGGGTGTAGGCGATGATTAAGGTTGCCTTTTCGGCCTCGGCTTTGGTGATCAGCGCATCTGCAAGGGCGTGGGCTTGGGTGAGCAAGGCATGCGTCCTGCCCCGCAGCACCATTTTGAAAACCGTATGGTCCATATCATTGCGCGAGCGGGCGGTGTGCAGCGCGCCAGCCAGATCCGGGCCAAGGCGGGCCTTTAGTTCGGCCTCGACGAGGAAAAAGTAATCCTCGTATTCGCCGGTGAATTCTAGCGCCGCGAGGTCCACGGTTTTGTCAATATCTAGCAGAGCGTTGGCAATGGCTGTAGCGCCCTCCACACCCAAAATACCCGTATCCCGCAGCATCAGCAAATGCGCTTGATTGATGGCCCGCACCGAGGGGGCAAAATGGGCTTTGGAACCTTCAAACAACGGTGCAAGCACTGTGCTTTTATAGGTTGGGTCGGGGAAAACCGAGGTATCGCTCATCCTTTTAGCCCCGTCATAACAACCCCGCGAATGATGTAGCGCTGGAAGACCAGAAATACGATCAGGGTTGGAATAGTCGCCAAGGCCGCGCCTGTCATGATCAGCTCCCACTCTACGGATTGCTCAACGCTGAAAGTGGTGAGGCCGACGGGGAGGGTATAAAGCGCGGGGTCATTGGTGACGATGAGGGGCCAGATGAAGGCGGTCCAATTGCCAAGGAAAATGAAAATCGCGAGGGCTGATAGGGCAGGGGTGACCAGCGGCATGGCGACGCTCCACCAGATTTGGAACTCGTTCAGCCCATCAATGCGGGCGGCTTCCAAAAAGTCATCCGGCACGCTTTCAAAGAATTGCTTCATCAGGAAGGTGCCGAAAGCTGTCATCACACCGGGGAACATGATGCCCCAGTAAGAGTTGAGCCACCCGAAATCTTTCGCCATCAGATACCACGGAATGACCAGCATTTCGGTGGGGATCATCAGGGTGGAAAGGATGGCGACAAAAACGATCATCCGGCCGCGAAAGCGGAATTTGCACAGGGTGTAGCCGACGAGGGAGTCAAAAATAACAGCTGAAATGGTGGTGATGGTGGCGATGACCAGCGAGTTCCAGAACCATTGATAAAAGCGCCCATCTTCCAGCACGTAGGTGTAATTCTCAATCGTTGGCTCATCGGGGATGATCTTGAGGTTGTAAATTTCGTGCGGCCACTTGAGCGAGGTTGAAAGCATAAACACGATGGGCATCACCATGGCGATGCCGCCCAAGGCGAGCAACGTCCAGCGGATCACCTTGGCGGGCGCGATGCGCTTTTTATTGTAATCAAAAGTATCAGCCATGTTTGCGCTCCCGCATGACAAAGAGCTGCACAAGCGATACGATGAGCAGGACTGTAAAGAGAACAACGGTTTGGGCGGCGGCATAGCCCATATCAAAGGCGTTAAAGGCGGTATCGTAGATCATCAGCACCAAGGGTTTGGTGGAGTTCAGCGGCCCGCCGGGGTCGTTGGTCGTCATGTTGAAAACTTGGTCAAAAATCCGCAGGAAGCCGATGGAGGAGAAGACAACGAGGAAGACTATGGTGGGTTTTAACAACGGAATGGTGATTTCACGCAGCACGGTAAAGGGGCCAACGCCGTCGATCTCTGCGGCCTCATAATAAGAGGTGGGGATGGAGCGCAGGCCCGCCATAAAGATGATGATCTGGAAGCCAAGCCCGGCCCAGACGGCGGGGGCTAAAATGGAGGGCAGGGCCGAGAAGGTGGAGTTAAGAAACGGCAGTTGCGAAATGCCAAGGCTGGCCAAAATATTGTTAAACAGGCCGATGGGCACCGGCTGGTAAAACCAGCGCCAAAGCCATGCCATGGCCACGGCGGAGGTCATAAAAGGCAGGAAATATAGCGCCCGAATGGTAGCGTGCAGGAAGTTCACTTTATCAAGGTGGTAAGCGATGGTGAAGGAAATCACGAGGCTGATCGGGGTGCCAAGCAGCAGGTATATGAATGTGTTTTTAAACACTTTCCAAAACACCGGATCGGCAAAAAGCTTTTGGTAATTCTCCAGTCCTACCCATGATTTATCACTCAGCAGGTTCCATTCTTGAAAGGAAAGCACAATCGCGCCAAACGTCGGGTAAAACCGGATAACCGTATAGAATAAAACAGGAATTGCCAGAAACGTCCACGCCCAGACAACCTGCTTTTGCTTGATCGAAAGGTTGCGATAGAGTTTCATGAGGCGCTTTCCGAGCTAATATCTGCGGCGGCAGGTCCGCCGCCACAGAGTGGTTCTATTTATAGTAACCGTCAAGGATGGCTTGCTCTTCAGTTGCTGCGACTGCAATGGAGTCAGCTGCCGATTGGCCTTCCAGCAACATCCGTTGCATCGCATCCATCAACACTTGGCGCTGCGCGCTCTCATTAGCAAAGGTCGTGGTGTGGGCATAAGCCAAGCCACGAATGAACGGCCCAAACACGGGGTCATTGCTATTTTGCTCGGTAAGCGCCGCTGAAGGTTTCGCAGGCAATTCCCCAACTGTATCCAGCCAGATCTGCATCGCCTCGTCCGAGGTGATAAAGGCCAAAAACAGCGCCGCCGCTTCGGCCTTTTCGCCCTCGGCTTTGGTGGTAATCGCGTTCACCCAGTAGCTCGAATAATTGCTGCGCGTGCCATCCGGCCCCGCTGGCAATTCCGTCACCGCCCATTCAAGCCCACGGGTTTTATCCAAGGCACCAATGCGGAACGAACCGTCTATTAGCATGCCCGCACGGCCCGCCTTAAATGCGGCCTGAGGCTGGTCCATAAACCCGGCCAACGTAGCGTTATGGGTCATTTGCAGGTCAGCATAAAATTGCAGCGCCGCCACGCCAGCTTCGTTATTATAAGTCACGCTTTGGTAGTCGTCGGTATAGGATTGCCCGCCCATCTGGCGCACCAGAACCTCGCGCCACCAATGGTGGTCTTGCGCGTTCATCCCCGTAGCGAGGCCGACTTGGGTAATGTTGCCCGAGGCATCGGTTTTGGTCAGCGCGGTTGCGATTTCCACCAGCTCGTCCAGCGTTTCTGGCGGGCCATCTATGCCGGCTTCTTCAAAAAGGCGGGTGTTGTAAAACAACGCCAGCGAGCGCACGGCCGTGGGCAGCGCCATATATTGGCCGTCCTTTTCCATGGCTTGCACCATCGGGAAAAACTCTGCCCGAATTTGCTCGGGTGGGAAGGCATCCACCGGTAGCGGCGTAATAAGCTCGGCCTCTACGTAATCGTTTAACCAGCCGTAAAACAGCTGCACAACATCAGGGCCTTCGCCCGCCGGAATCGCCGCCGCCACCTTGGTGCGATAGTCCGCATAGGGGAAGGTGGTTTGCTTGACCGTGATGTCAGGGTTCTCGGCCTCGAACATCTCGATCAAGGTGTCCATAGCATTCACGCGGGCCTCAAAAAAGTATTGCCAATACTCGATTTCAACCGCTTGGCTGGCCGATGCGCTTAGCGCCAAACCGGCCCCTAGGGCGAGTCCGGTTAGGTTTTTTGTCCAGGGTTTCATGTCTTATCCTCCGCAGTTAGTTTATATTCACGTTATATAACAGGCTGTTAGATAGGCTATTGCTTCGTTTTCCGAAGTTTTTTTATGGTTTATGATTCCAACTGTTGACCAGAGCTAAAATTAAGTCAATATTTAATTCAAGTTACTTGAGTAAATAAATGAACCGCCATTATGCAAAAAACTAAATCAGCGATCAAAGGCGGAAATGCCGGGCGAAACCGTGGCCATAACCGGCGCGTGGTGTTGGATTATGTGCGCAGAAACGAGCCTACAGGCCGTGCTGAAATCGCGCGCTCTTGTGGGCTAAGCATTCAGGCGGTGTCCAATATCACCGATGCTTTGGCGGCGGACGGTTTTTTGCAAATGGTCGGAAAAGCCACGGGCAAGCGCGGCAAACCCGTGGTGCAATATCGCTTTAACCCTGACCAATCTTTCGCCGTGGGGCTGGAAATGCGCCCTGATGCACTGGTCTGCGCCGTGCTTAACCTCAAAGGCGCGCTGATCGTGGCGGACCGGATCGCCATCAGCAATGCCACCCCCGCGCGCGCCATTCCGCTGGCGTGTGAGCTGGTTGAGAAGACTATCGAAAAGGCGGGGCGCGCGCGCAGCCAGCTGCTCGGGGTGGGTGTGGTTATGCCCGGCCCGTTTGGTGAATCAGCGCTCAGCGGCATTGGCGAGGCTAACCTACCGGGCTGGCAGGATATCGATATTAAGCAAAGCTTTGAGGCCGCACTCAGCTGCACAGTGGTGGTTGAAAATGACGCTACGGCGGCGGCGATTTCCGAGCGGGTGGCAGGGGTGGCAACCAAAATTGACAACCTCTGCTTTATTTATTTTGGCACCGGCCTTGGCCTTGGGGTGATCGCAGGTGGCCACGCCCAAAGTGGGGCTTTTGGCAATTTTGGCGAAATAGGCCATGTGATTACGCAGGTGGACGGCACCGCATGCAGCTGCGGCAACCATGGCTGCCTAGAAACCTATGCCAGCCGGATGGCGGCAAAAACCTACCTTAAAGCGCGCGGGCATTCTGCGATTGATACCGAAGCGCTCAGCCGCCTGATGGTCGCACAAGACCCTGATTTGCAGGCCTGGATCAGCCGCGCTGCCAAGCATCTTTCCTTGGCGATTGGCATGCTGGAAAACATTTTTGACCCCGAGGCCGTGGTGCTGGGCGGCGCAATGCCCGATAGCATTATCGAGGCGCTGATTGCCCAGCTTTCGCTGCCCAAAGGCTCGGTGGCCAACCGCAAAGAGCGCAGTATTGCGCGGGTGATCAAGGGGGCCTCGGGGCGCAACACGGCAGCGATTGGCGGCGCGTCGATCATCATTCATCAAGCCACCACGCCAGCTTTGTCGCTGTTTAACTAGGGGAAATTCATGCCACTTTCTGACCCGCAAAAGCTGAAAAATGCCATGCAAAACCCCGAGCAAGCCCCGCTGTGGCGGGCGCTACAATCCCTGCGCTCGGTGGTGTCGTTCATGAATACCGGCGCCCACCCGGACGATGAAACCACCCGTATGCTGGCGGCCCTTTCCCTTCGCGATGGTATCAAAATCAGCCAAGCTTGCGCCAATCGGGGAGAAGGCGGGCAAAACACTATTGGCACCGAAACGGGGGCCGAGCTCGGGGCTGTCCGCACGCTGGAAATGGAGCGGGCGGCCAAGGTTATTAACATGACGCATTATTGGCTGTCGCAAAGCGTTGACGATTCCATTTTTGACTTTGGGTTTTCCAAATCCGGTGATGAAACCCTTGAAAAGTGGAGTGAAGCCCGCACCTTGGCCCGCTTTGTCGAAATCATCCGCACTGAGCGCCCCGATATTATTTGCCCGACCTTCCTAGATATTTCCGGCCAGCACGGCCACCACCAAGCGATGACCCGTAGCGCTTTTAAGGCGGTACACTTAGCGGCGGACCCAAGCTATTTGCCCGCCCTTGCCCCTGTTTGGCAGGTCAAAAAGCTCTATCTGCCTGCGTGGTCCGGCGCGGGGGATGCTTATGATGATGACGTGCCACCACCCCCTGAAACGCTGCTAATAGATGCCAGCGGCGCAGACCCTGTGCTCGGCGCAGACTATGCCCAAATCGCCGAATACTCCCGCAGTTTTCACCAAACCCAAGGCATGGGAAATTGGGTGGAAGCGGGCCAACCCAACCTATGGCCGCTTAACTTGGCGTGGCATTTTCAGGGCAAAACCGGCAAGGAAGAGTCGCTGTTTGACGGGCTGCCAAAAACCCTCGCTGACGTGGCTGAATATGCCGATGTGCCGAAATTGGAAAACCCGCTGCAAAACGCCCAGCAGGCAATAAATGCTGCTATTTCAGCGTGGCCAAACACCAGTAAACTCCGCGCTCACGCGGCCATTGCGCTTGGGGTTCTAAAACTAGCCCTGCCACTTTGCCCGCCCAATAGCCGCGCGGAAACCGAGCACCGGATTAGGGCAAAAATAGCGCAGCTTTCACAGGTAATTTGGTTGGCACGGGCCGCTCTGCCAAGCATCACACTCACGCCAAAATCGGTGCGCCCTAGTGGCCAGCTCCAGCTCAAAATCAAAAACCTTTCACCCGATGTCACCGCCCATCCGGCCGTGCCCGAGGGCTGGGCCTATACCGAGATCGCAAAAAACACTTTTGAGATCGAGGTGTCTGCAACCGCCACGCCCACTGACCCTTACCCCGATATCTGGCACCCCGAAGCTGCCAACAGCCCGCTGCATTTGGCGCTGAGCTGGCAGGAAAACGGCACGCAGGTTGAAACGACCATTGATTTCCCCGAAAAACCAATAATTCGCCCAGCGATCTCCGCGACCCTTAGCCAAGGCGCGGCGATCCTCAACCTTCAAAAGCCGACTCCGCTTAATATCGTGGTGTCGGATATCCAACCCGAGGGGGCGCGGCCAAGTATTTTGCCGCTAAACGGTTGGCATATTGCCCAAAGCGGCAATGCCTTTACCCTGACGCCGGAGCAAAACACCCTGCCTGAAAGTTCTCGTTTCTCTTTGCTCCTCAACGGTCAGCCCGCGCAGGCGGTGCAAAATATCTCTTACCCGCACACCGGCGCAGCCCAGCTCTGCACGCCAGCGGAGATTGACGTGCAAGTGGTTGATATTACGCGACCAAAGGGCAACATTGCCTATATCGGGGGCGGGAATGATATTGTTGATCATTGGCTTAAAAAACTGGGTATAAACCTCACAACCCTGCAAGCCGCCGATATTCCAAAGCTGGACCTTTCCACATTTGATACCATCCTGATCGGTGTGTTTGCCCTGCGCACCTGCACCCCTTTGGCTGCCCGTATGCCAGAAATTCACCAATGGGTGCGTGGCGGCGGCAACCTCGTGACTCTTTATCATCGGCCATGGGATAATTGGGAGGCCGCCACCACTCCTTTAGCCCCCATAACCATCGGCAAGCCCTCGCTGCGCTGGCGGGTGACCGATGAAAATGCCGAGGTTGAAATATTGCAGCCAGATCACCCCTTGCTGACCACACCAAACCCCATCACCCAAGGTGATTGGCAGGGGTGGTATAAGGAGCGCGGACTTTATTTTGCGGCGGAATGGGATAAGGCCTACACACCGATTCTTAGCATGGCAGATAGCGGTGAAGCCGCGCTCAAAGGTGGCTTGCTGAGTGGGCAGTTTGGCAAAGGCCGCCACACTCATACCAGCCTTACTTTGCACCTTCAGGCGCAAAATATGGTGCCGGGGGGGCTGAAATTGTTGGCCAATCTGCTTAGCGCCTAGCTAAGCCCCCGCAATGGCGCGGCGAAGATGTCCGCCATGCGCCTCAATCAGCGCCGTTGCGCCCGCTACAGTTAGCCCTGTTTCTATGGGCAAGATAGCGGTTTTAATATCCCAATCTGCAGCCATAAGTGCCGCCTGCGCCTCGGGTTTACCGATAGGAGCAAGATCCGCCACCAAGTTTATCGCGCGGGCTTTCAGCTTTTTGTTGGAGGCGTTCAGGTCCACCATGCGGTTGCCATAACATTTGCCAATTTTCACCATCGCGCCGGTGGAGATCATGTTCAGAATCTGCTTTTGTGCGCTGCCCGATTTAAGACGGGTAGAGCCAGAGAGGATTTCGGGGCCAACAATAGGGGTGATTGAAATATCACAAAGCGGCGCCAGTGCGCTTTCGGCATTACACGAAATACCCGCTGTTTTGGCCCCAACCGCGCGGGCTTTGGCCATTGCCCCCAGCACATAAGGCGTGCGCCCCGAGGCCGCCAGCCCAACAACAAAATCAGTGGCCGACACATGAACCGCGCTCAAATCTGCTGCCCCTTGCGCCGCGTTATCCTCAATGCCCTCTTGGGCCGTAAACATAGCCGCCTCGCCGCCCGCGATCAGGCCGATCACCGTATCGGGCGGGGCGGAAAA
>JAJRRX010000509.1 GCA_024279075.1 Alphaproteobacteria bacterium
GCGGGTTCTGACATAATAAATTCCTTTTTAATTTCAGACAGTTTAACCACCACGGTGGATTCGTCTAGCGAAGCTGCTAGTATCTAGGCTGAAAACCTCCGATTTTTTGGAAAAATATGCCCAAACCTGATCATATCCCCGTGAAACCCTCTGCTGATAGCCTCGCCAGCGCCGCCCAAGGCTTTGCCAAGCGCGGCCCTGCGCCTGTGCACTTATGGAACCCGGACTTTTGCGGCGACCTTGATATGCGCATTGCGCGGGATGGCACGTGGTTTTACCTTGGCACCCCGATCGACCGCCTGCCCTTGGTGAAGCTGTTTTCTACCATTCTCAAGCGCGAGGGCGATGATTATTTTCTGGTGACGCCGGTCGAAAAGGTGGGCATTACGGTGGAAGATGTGCCGTTTATTGCGGTGGATTTTACGGTGGCTGACGGCATTATCACTTTTGAAACCAATGTCGGCGATCATGTGGCTCTTGGCGCTAACCACCCGCTGCGCTTAAGCCATAACAAAAAAGGCGAACCTGCGCCCTATATAAATGTGCGGGCAAATTTGGAGGCGAGGATAGACCGAAAAAGCTTTTACCGCCTCGTGGATATAGCCACAGAGCAAATGCACCAAGGCGAAAGCTGGCTTGGGGTTCTTTCTGGTGGCGAATTTTTTCCGTTTATTCGGGTGGCTTCGCTTTAATGTTAACTAAACAACGCTCGCGTTTTCGCTGAATAGTAAATTTCACTTCAATTTCCCGCATAATTGTGGTGAATTGTGTTGTTAAGTCCACAAATCGGCGTCAGAATTACATATGTTTCTTCGAAAAACCCAAAAGAGAATCGGGGAACTGGTCGCATGGCAGCAAAAAAGCTTAAGCCTTGCACTTGTGAATCTCGAAAAAGTTTTTCTGAGTATCCATAAAGATGGGCGCGCCAATGCCAAACAATGCCGAGATGCCACTCGAGAGTTTGTGCGGATTAACCTATTTCACCCCGATTTCTATTTTATTCTGGCCGGCATGGCACTTATCGTTTTTGTCACCCGCTCTTTTTCTGATTCAAACATAGATTATGGCTCTTGGCGCCCCTTGGTTGTAGGCCTTGCCACAATTTTCGCGGGCTCACTTCCTGTGATAGTTTCGGTCCTCCTTTACCCTTTTCATGTTGTTAAACGGGTAAATATCTGGGTGCTTACAGTGGTGAACGTGGTCATATCCGCCAATCTTTTTGCCCTGATCGAGCCGGTAATTCCCCATTTTTTCTATACGGATGGCGTGCTGTATTATCAGGACCTCATATACGGTATTCTGGTTTTCTATTTGATAGCGCTGCTTTATTTGCAGCTGCGACTCAATAAATATGTATGCCTGAATTGCTATTGGGACCGCCAAAGCACAAAAGACATTAACAACTTGATACCTGCCGATAAGCGTGGTGTGGTGATGGCGCTTTCAGCCCAAGACCATTACGTGGAAATATCAACCGAAAATGGCCGACATCTGCACCGCATGTCCATGACAGAGGCTATTGCTATGCTGCCTCCCCATTCGGGTTTGCAGGTTCATCGCTCCCATTGGGTGGCGTTTGATGCTATGCTAACGCTTAGTAAAACAGCTGACAAATACCATTTGGACCTTCGAAATGGTACGAAAATACCTGTTTCTCGCAGTAAAATTACTATTGTGCAGAAACACTTAACTGGTGAATAGTCTATATTAACACCACCTTAAGCGGTGGCTTGTAGCAATATATATCTACCAATCTTCCGTATGGTTAGTGTTTTGCATTTTGCGAAATGTGGATATAGGAAGGCAACAACACATAAATCAACAACTTGGGCTGAAATTGCTAAATTTACTCACATATTTATCCGAGAAATTCAAAAAGGCCCAACAATCACGCACTGCTCGATTCAGCAATGCCGTGCTGGAATTGGAATTAATCTTTCGCAAAGTAGATGTGTCTGGGGTGGTCACCCCAAAAGACGCCTTTAAAGCCACGTGTAAAACCCTCAAAATCTATACCCACCTACCCGAATTATATTATCTCATTGTTGGCATTACCTTAATGATTTTTTCAGCTCAAATATTTGTGGTGCCCGGGGTGGATTACGGCCAATCTCGCCCACTTGTCTTTGCTATATCTTCGGTGGTTGGTGTTCTGGTGCCGATGGTGCTCGCGTTTGTTACCCTGCCCCCACATCTGCTGTTTAAGGCCAATATCTGGGCCCTTACGTTCTTGAATGTTACGCTCTCTGCGCTGCTATTCTCCTGGCTTCAGCCATTTATTGCCAGCGCTTTTTTCAGCGAGGGCGTTGCGGATTTTATTTGGCTTTTATGGCCGGTTTTTGTATTTTACTTTTTCGCAGAATTTTATATGCTCATGCGGATCAACGCGACGATAAATTTTAGTAAGTATCTAGAGCGGCATGCCTCATGTGGTATCGAGATGTTCATCCCTGCCGACAAGCTAGGCCCGCTCATGGCTCTGTCCGCGCAAGATCATTACGTTGAAATCATTACGCAAATGGGCTCACACCTCGAGCGCATGACCATAAAAAAAGCGATTGGACTGGTGCCAGAATGCGCGGGGCTGCAGATTCACCGCTCTCATTGGGTGGCATATAGTGCCATTTTAGACCTTGAAAAAACAGGTGAGCGCTACGCGGTTTTGTTGCGCAATGGCGCCAAATTACCTGTTGGAAAATCCAAGGTGCAAGAGCTACAAAGCTATTTGGAAAACCGCTAAAGGTAACTGGCAAATTGAGCCAACACCTCCTCATAAATCCCGCGCTTGAAGGGTACAATATTGGCTGTTAGTTCGGCTGCTGCCATCCATTTCCACTCAGAAAATTCGGGGTGGGCGGTGGCGATATTTACATCGCTGTCCTGCCCTTTGAACCGCATCAAAAACCAGCGTTGCTTTTGCCCTCGGTATTTCGGCCTGCCTGCGCGGTTTTTCCAAAGCTTGGCGGCCACTTCCGGTGGAAAATCATATTTGATCCAGCCCCGCGACACAGCCAATATCTCGACCAACCCAGCCGGAATGCCAGTTTCTTCTTCCAGCTCCCGCAGAGCGGCGGCCTCGGCCTCCTCGCCTTTGTCAATGCCGCCTTGGGGCATTTGCCAAGCAAAACCATCGGTGTCTATCCGCTTGCCAACAAACACTTTTCCGGCTTCGTTAAGCAGCGTTAGCCCCGCATTGGGCCGGTAGGGTAGCGCCAGAAAGTCGTCATTATTCATCGAGAGTATCCTGAAAAATGGGGGGCTTTAAGGCCCCCCAAAGCTTTATTGCCCACCAAGCACCGTAATGCCCTTAATCAGGTCAATCGCATAAGCAAGTTGGTTATCCTGCCCTTTAAGCTTGGCCGCCGCCTCTTGCTCTGCCCGCTCATCCTCGATCTGTTGGCGCTCATCTTCTGTCAGGCTATCATTGCTGATTGCGCCCCGAAGATCCGCTTCCGAGCGCCGCTGCGGCGCATCTTCAGCATCTGGGTCCACCGGAGCAGGCGGCACAAATTCCACGATGATATCCGGCTCCACCCCAAGCGCCTGAATCGAGCGGCCCGATGGGGTGTAATAGCGCGCCGTCGTCAGGCGAATAGCGCCATTCCCTTGCATCGGCATAATGGTTTGCACCGAGCCTTTACCAAAGCTTTTGGTGCCTACAACCACAGCGCGGCGATGGTCTTGCAACGCCCCCGCCACAATCTCAGAGGCCGAAGCCGATCCGCCATTAATCAGCACAACCAAAGGCTTACCCTCTGTCAGATCGCCCTCCGTGGCACTAAAGCGGTTGGAATCACGGTCGTTGCGCCCACGGGTGGAAACAATCTCGCCCTCATTCAAGAACGCATCCGAAATACTAATCGCCTCGGAAAGAAGCCCACCCGGGTTGTTGCGCAAATCAAGCACAAACCCGTCGATGTTTTCGATACCGCCAGCGGCCTCGATTTCCCGCGCCATGCCCTCGGCCATGTTAGGGTAGCTCTGCTCGTTAAACGTGGTGACCCGCATCACAATCGTGCGGCCCTCGGTGCGCACCCGCGCGGCAGTTAGCTTAATAATTGCCCGCGTCAGCGATACCTCAAACGGCTCGGCGGTCACATCCCGCACAATCGTCAGCGTAATATCAGAGCCAACAGGCCCACGCATCAAATCCACCGCTTCATTTAGCGTTAGGCCCAAAGTCGGCTCGCCATTTACGGCCGAAATAAAATCGCCCGACTGCAAACCAGCTTCATCTGCCGGTGTGCCATCCATCGGCGACACGATTTTAACCCAGCCTTCTTCCTGCGTTACCTCAATGCCCAAGCCGCCAAATTCGCCACGAGTATCAAACTGCATTTCCTCGTAGTTCTGTGGGGGCAGATAGCTTGAATGTGGGTCAAGCGAGATCAACATGCCATTAATTGCGGCGCGAGTAAGCGCTTGATCATCCACATCATCGACATAGGCGGAGCGGATTCGCTCAAAAATATCACCAAACAGGTCGAGCTGTTCATAGGTTGTGGGGGCCGGCGCGGCCTCCTGCGCGAAGCTCGGCAGCGCAAATTGCGTGCTGGTAATCAGCCCCGCCGTAATGCCACCCACGGCTGCCATCCAGTATTTATTCATCAGTTCAGTCCTGTCTAATTGGTGGCGAACCACATTTCGGGGTCCACCGGCATTCCATTTTCCCGAATCTCTA
>JAJRRX010000510.1 GCA_024279075.1 Alphaproteobacteria bacterium
AGCCGCGCTTGATCCAGCGCCAACATAGAGCGCTCCGCTGCCCCGATTTCAGCTGCGCTGGCTGGCCCGTTAGCCGACGCCGCCGACACCCGCTGCCCACCATCATGGCCCAACCGCAGGGTAAACGGCCCGCTTTCAAAAGTGCGTGCGGCTGGCCATGTGCCATCCACCACCCGTAATATGTCCGCCTCAGAGGGCGCTTGCCAGCTCATATCACACATCTTTCCCGCAAGGGTTCATTTCGCAAAATACGTTCATACCCTAGCGGGGAAAGATCAAGGGTTTTGTAGCCGCCGAGCGCTACCAGCTCCGCCACGCCCCTACCAATCGCGGGGGCCTGCTGCAAGCCGTGGCCAGAAAACCCGTTGGCAAAATAGAAGTTGCTGATTTCAGGGTGCGCGCCCGTGACCGCGTTCTGGTCCAGCACATTATAGGCATACTGCCCCGCCCACATCGCCTGCATTTTGATAGCCTCAAAGGCGGGTGAGCGCGTAGCAAGGGCAGGCCAGATGACCTCCTCGAATTCGCGGAAGCGCGGCTCGAAATCGTCAAATGCCACGGCGGGGTCATCCATCGGGCTGCAGCCACACAAAAAATGCCGCCCTTCAGGGCGCGCCCACACGCCGCTCGGGTCAATCATGACGGGCAGGGTTCCTTCCGGCGGGGTGGCACAGTCAAAGGTGAAATTTGTGCGCTTTCGTGGCTCGACAGGCAAGTGTATGCCCGCCATTTCCGCAATTTTTGCCGCACGCGGCCCAGAGGCGTTGATAAACGCGCCGCAGCTAATTTCACCGCCCGAAAGCAGCTTTACCGCCGAGACGTTGCCCGTTTGCATTCGCAATCCGATAACCTCGTCTTTCAGGCGCTTGGCTTTGCTATGTGCCTGAAAGCCCTGCATTAACCCCACCGAGTCAAACCAGCCCTCGCCCGACAGGCCGAGGCTCGCCAGCGTGATATCCTCGACATTCAGGTGCGGAAACCGGGCGTTGAGGCCTTCAGGAGAAAGCAAGGCCACATCGGCCCCAAGGGCGCGTTGCACGGCGTGGTTTTCGCGCAAAATCTGCGCACCGCTTTCAGAGTTGGCAAGGTTAAGATACCCCTGCTCCCGCAAATTCAGGTCCACCCCCCATCGCGCCTTTGCAGCCTTGATAAAGGCCAACCCAAACAGGCTGATCGCTACATTTACCGGCTGGGAAAATTGCTGGCGAATACTGCTGGCAGACAGCGCGGTGGAGCTATGCTGAAAGCTGGTGTCACGCTCGATAACCGTCACGCTCAGCTCGGGCGCAAGCTGCCCAATGTTCCACGCAATGGCGCTGCCAATAACAGCGCCGCCGCAGATAACAACATCACTCTGCATCATCAGGGTGCGGATAATTGCTGAACCAGCCGCCCACCACTTTGGCAACGCGGGTGTTCGGGTCCTCCCGCTCGGTGCTGGCCAAAATCTTCTCCGCATAGCCATCGGCACTATCCAGCGGCCTATAGCCAATATGCCCCGCCCGCGCATTGCTCACGCAGCTGCGGGCATTGTCCGAGGTGCCATAGATCACCGAAAATGCCACGCGGGGGGCCACCATCGCGGCCTCGGTCAACCGCACGCAATCGTCAAAGCTCAGCCAGCTCCACAGCATCCGGCGGTCCGCAGGCTCGGGGAAGCAGGAACAAATCCGCAGGTTCACGCTCTCGATGCCCCATTTATCCCAATAAAGGCTGCCCAAATCCTCAATAAAGCACTTGGTCATGCCATAAAACGTGTCTGGCCTGTGGTGGCCCTCGGTGTCCGGCACCGTTTCCACCTCGGCCATGCCAACGGCGTGAATAGAGCTGGCATAGACCACCCGTTTCGCGCCGTGCAGCCGCGCCCCTTCATACATGTGGTAGGCGGCAGGGATGGTATCTGTCATGATCTCGTCAAAGCTTTGCTCTCGCGGCACGCCTGCAAAATGCAGGATGATGTCGACATCTTTCGTGACCTCAATCGCCGCCGCGCGGTCTGAAAGGTCCATCACAATCAGCTCCTCACCCGCTGCCGCTTCGCCCATATCCACGCGGTCCACCAGCCGCATATGGGTGCAGAGGTGCTTTAGATTGTTACGAAGATGGGTGCCAAGAGAGCCAGCGGCCCCCGTGATCAGGATGCGATTAAATTCAGGCATGTTAACCTCTTATCTGGCTAAGGGTGGCTTTGGGGGTGATGAATTCAGGGTCGACAATCAGCTCGATCAGCGCGCCGGTTGTGGAGACCGCCGCACGGGCAAAGGCGGCGGAGAAATCAGCGGTTTCGGTCACGGTTTCCGCATGGAAGCCATAGGCCTTGGCGATAGCGCAAAAATCGGGGTTTTCGATCTTGGTAAAACTCTGGCGGTTGGGGTAATCCCGCTCTTGGTGCATCCGAATGGTGCCGTAAACCCCGTTATTGACCACAATCACAATCGGCTGCGCGCCCGCCTGCATGGCGGTGCCCAGCTCCTGCATGTTCATCTGGAAATCACCGTCTCCAGCGATGCACAGCACCAGCCGCTCGGGGTGCTCGGCCTTGGCGGCGATGGCGGCAGGCAGGCCATAGCCCATAGCACCGGATTGCGGGGCCAAAAGCCGCGCCTCAGCGCCATAGCGGAAGAATTTGTTGTGCCAGATGGCAAAGTTTCCCGCGCCGTTGGTGAGGATGGCATTATCAGGCAAGGTTTCCTGCAAATACGCCAAAACCCCGCCCATATCGAGCGGCGTTTCCCGCGCGGGCAGGGCCATGCTGGCCTCATAAGCTCCCCGCTTTTCCGATGCCCAGCCCTGCCAGCCGCCGCGCAAATCAAGCTGCGCCAGCACCTTGCACAGGGCGTTTGGCCCCGCGTGAATCGGCACATCGGGCTGGTAGATTTTGCCAAGTTCAAGATCTGAAGCATGGCTATGCAGCAGCGCCTTTCCTATGTGCGGCACAGGGAAGGTTTCATATCCGTCGGTGGTATTTTCTCCAAAGCGGATGTTCAGGGCAAAGATCAGGTCCGCCTCTTCCAGCGCCGCCTTCAAGGCCGGCGTTTTCCCCAAACCGGCATCCCCAATATAACTCGGCGAGTGATTATCCAGCAGATCCTGAAACCGAAACGCACTGGCCACAGGGAGGTAGTTACGCTCCACAAACGCCTGCAAATCAGCGCGGCCTTGCGCACTCCAGCCACCGCCGCCTATCAGGAGCAGAGGTTTTTCGGCACGGCTAAACGCCTTTTGCAGTTCATAGATCGCATCAGGCGTCGGGGCCGCCTCCGCCAGCTTCACCCTCATAGTCGCCTTGGCCTCGGTGCCGCTGCGCAGCATGTCCTCCGGCAGCGCAATCACCACCGGCCCCGGGCGGCCCGATTGTGCCACCGTAAAGGCGCGCGCCATGATTTCGGGGATGCGGTCGGCACTGTCAATCTCTGTGACCCACTTAGCGATTGGCCCGAAAAACGCGCGGTAATCAACCTCCTGAAAGGCCTCGCGGTCGCGCATATCCCGCGCAATTTGGCCGATAAACAGGATCATCGGCACAGAGCCTTGCATGGCCGAATGCACCCCGATGCTGGCATTGGTCGCCCCCGGCCCACGGGTCACCATGCAAATGCCGGGCTGGCCGGTAAGCTGGCCATGGGCGCAAGCCATAAAGGCTGCACCGCCCTCGTTGCGGTTGCCGATCAGGCGAATCTCGGGGTGGTCTACTAGCGCATCCAGCACCGCGAGGTAGCTCTCCCCCGGCACGCCAAAAATGGTTTTAACGCCCTGTTTTGCAAGGCAATCTGCCAGAATTTCGCCACCGGTTTTCATATCAGGCCTCCGTTGTATCTCCCGCACTCGACCACAGTTTACCCCGCTTGAAAAGCTAATTCGGCGGAGGGAGATGCTCAAATTTCAGGCGGAAAACGGCGCGGAGGCAGAATTGGTGGTTTTGTGTTAACCTTCAATGCGCTACAGTCCTGAAAACCCATTTTCAAACAGGCATCCAATGACCAATTATCTTCATAAAGGCGACCTCCCCGACGATCTGGACCTTGGGCCAGTGGTAGCGATAGACAGCGAGACCATGGGGCTACACCCGCACCGAGACCGGCTCTGCCTTGTGCAGCTTTCAGCGGGGGACGGCGATGCGCATATGGTGCAAATCGCTAAGGACCAGACCGAAGCGCCCAACCTTGTAAAGCTGCTCACCGACCCTGACCGCCTGAAATTGTTTCACTTTGGCCGCTTTGATATCGCGGTAATGCTACACCGTTTTGGCGCGGTTACCTCTCCAGTTTACTGCACCAAAATCGCCTCTAAGCTGGTGCGCACCTATACCGACCGCCACGGGCTAAAAAACCTTTTGCAGGAGCTGCTTAAGGTCGATATTTCCAAATATCAGCAGAGCAGTGATTGGGGCGCGCCGGAGCTTACCGAGGCGCAACTTTCTTACGCGGCGTCAGATGTTCTTTATCTCCATAGGCTTATGGACATTCTAAACACCAATCTCGCCCGCGAAGGCCGCACAGAAATCGCGCAAGCCTGCTTTGAATTCCTCCCTCACCGCGCCGCGCTTGATCTTGCGGGCTGGCCGGAAACCGATATTTTTGCCCACTGATGGCCAAGCGCCACAGCTCATATTCACGCATGGTTTCGTGGCTCAAAATCCTGCTGCCCCTAATCGCGCTCGGGGTGCTGGGCACGGTGTTTTTGTTTAACGGAAAAGAAAGTTTCGAGCCACGGTTTACCTTTTCGCGCGCCGATATTGAAACCTTGGAAAAGGGTAGTTTTATTAAAAGCCCGCAGATTAACGGAATCACTCAAAAAGGCGAGCCGTTTCACCTATTGGCAGATGAAATAAGGCCGCTAGAGACGGATAGCGCCTTGGTTGTGATCACCAATCTGGATCTGGAATTTCGCTTTAACAACGACGCATGGGCCAAAATTACAACATCCTCGGCGCTAATGGATGTTGCGGCGCAAACCGTTTGGTTTGAAAATGGCGGCCAGCTGGAAACATCTGACGGCAATATGGCCGAGGTTGAAACGCTACACCTCTTGATGATTTCAGGGGAGTTGCAAGGCTCAGGCATTGTCGCTGATGGCCCTCTGGGGCGGGTATCGGCGGAGAATTTCCGAATTGAATCAAATGGTAGTGAAAATCGGGTGCTTTGGTTCGAAAATAACGTTAGGATGCTGTATGACCCTAAGAGTGAGCGTGAATGACATGAAAACCTGGCTGCTTTCTGTGCTGATAAACCTATGTGCCGTGGCCGCTTTTGCCCAAGGCGCAACCTTGCCTTTTGGCACTCTTGGCGCGGGCGAGGCCGAGCAGGTTGAAATTGCGGCCGACACGCTTTCCATTGATCAAGCCACGCAGCTCGCTGTTTTTACAGGCAATGTTGTGGCTGGCATGGGGGCGTTAAAGCTCTCGGCGGACCGAGTTGAGGTGGTGTATGATACGCAAAGCGGCACTGGCGCGGTCAAGGCTTTAAAGGCCACGGGTAATGTGGTGTTTGTGAGCGGAGAAGATAGCGCAACAGCAGACAGTGCGACCTATGAATTGGTGGCCGGAAACGTGCTGATGGAAGGCAACGTGATTTTGACCCAAGGTCAAAATGCGCTTTCTGGCCAACGGCTTAGGATAGACCTAACCGCAGGCACCGCACAAATGGAAGGCCGTGTGCAAACGATCTTTCAGACGGGCGGTAATTGATGCCAGACCTCGCGGTGACGGAAGGCCAAGGCGGGCTGATTATCCGCAATATTGGCAAAAGCTACAAAAAGCGGCCGGTTTTGCGGGATGTTTCGCTGGAGCTGCATCGCGGCGAGGTGGTAGCGCTGCTCGGGCCAAATGGTGCGGGTAAAACCACCTGCTTTTACTCGATCGCTGGCTTGGTGAACCCTGACGCGGGCACAGTAGTGATTGATGGCATCGATATTACGTTTTTGCCAATGTATCGCCGCGCGAAAATGGGCATTGGCTATTTACCACAAGAGGCCTCGATCTTTCGTGGCATGTCGGTGGAGGATAACATCCGTTCGATACTGGAGCTGAATATCAAGGGCCGCCGCCAACAGCAAAAAATGCTTGATGAGCTTCTGGCCGAATTTTCCATCACCCACCTACGCCGCGCCTCGGCTTTATCGCTTTCGGGCGGCGAGCGGCGGCGGGTGGAAATTGCGCGCTGCCTCGCCAGCCAGCCA
>JAJRRX010000511.1 GCA_024279075.1 Alphaproteobacteria bacterium
ATGCCTGACGCGCCGCTTGCCGAGCCGAAGGCGAGGCTCGGTTCGGGGCGCAGCACCGAAAACATGGCGGCTGGAAGAACCGTGGTTTTTATCTACGGCAGCTTGCCTTTGGCTTTGCGAGGGCTCGGTTGGCGGAGGCGCGAGCTCAGGGAAGGAATGAGCGCAGTTGTTAGGCAAAGCAGCTCACTATACCGCGCGCCCCCACACGCCAAAGGCACCTTATCAGCGGAGCCGAACGGCTTTTGCCGTTGGCCGTGGCCTCGCTGCGCTCGGTGGGGCAGGGCGTGATTTTGGGGCGCCTCGGCAATGGTTCCGCTGGCGTTAACGCTTCGGCCAAGAGTGTTTAAGGCGGTTTTATCCTTCGGGGCCGATGCTTTTAAGTAGGTCTATGAGCCTATTAATATGCACCTCTTCTGTGCGAAAAGAAGACAGGCTGATACGAAAGGCGGGGCGGGTTTGCCAAACAGAGCTACCAAACCAAACCTCGCCACCTTTCTGCACTTTTTCAATAACGCGCAAAGTGGCTTCATCCGTTTTGGCCCGCACCAAGACTTGGTTGAGCACAACGCGGTTTAGCACTTCAAACCCCGCCGAGCTCAGGGCCTGCCCAACCCTTTTGGCTTGCAGGTGGTGGCGCATAACCAGACCCTCAACGCCGTTGCGCCCCAAGCTCCGCAGGGCGGCCCATATAGGAATGCCCCGTGCACGGCGTGAAAACTCCAGCGTCAGGTTTTTTGCGCCGAGGCAGACGCGGATGAGTAGGCTGCGTCGCTGTTCATCACCCGTGCTAGTGCATCCGCATCTCGGCAAATCGCCATGGCACCATCGTAAGGCGTGTTGAGCCATTTATGGCCATCGGTGGTCCAGCTATCAGCGGCCTCTACCCCATCTGTCAGCGCCCGCAGGGCAGGGGCTGCCCGCGCCCAGAGGCCAAAGGCGCCGTCTATATGCACCCATGCTTTAGCGGCTTTTGCCAGTGGCATGATCTCGTTAAACGGGTCAAACTCGCCCGTGTTTACCTCCCCCGCCTGCAAGATGAGAATGGTGGACGCATCAAGCGGCGGCAGGCGACCGGGGCGTATCCGGCCATGGGCATCGACCGGTGCTTTTATCACTCGCGCCCAACCAAACCCCAGTATTTGCAGCGCTTTGCGAATGGTTACATGGGCTGTTTCTGAAACCACGACTTTGATTTCGGGCGCGTCCATTAGGCCGTCTTGCACAAAATCCCAGCCTTGCCGCGCCAAAAGCTCTGCTCGCGCCGCTGCAAGGCAGCTTAACCCACAGGCGGTGGCCGAGGTGCCAAAAGCCACCGCGCTTTCTTGCGGGAGGCCCAGAATTTCAAGCACCCATTGGCCCGCTTTGCGCTCAATCGCGTCAGCCGCGGGGCTGGTATCTGCCGAGCTTGCGCATTGGTCCCACGCGAGGGCCAGCCGCTCGGCCCCGGCAGCCACGGGCAGGCAGGCCCCAAAAACATAGCCATAATAATTTGGTCCGTTAGAGGCAACCGTGGCGGGGCTGCCGAGTTGGTCGAGCATGGTGAGGGTTTCGGCTTCGGGATGGCCTTCATTGCTAAGGGGCTCATCAAAGCCCAGCAATTCAGCCAACGCCTTGCCATCAGGAAAGGCGCGGCGGTTATCGGTGCCTGCCGTATAGCCACGCGCAAGGGTGTCAGCCTGTTCTAGTATTTTCAGCTCATCCATGGCATTGTCTCTCTAACTCAAATCATATAGATCATAGCCTATATAGAAGATCGCCGATATGCACAACCGACTTACCGAGACTCTTCCCTTACTCCAGGCTCTTGCCAGCCCTCAGCGTGTGCAGATCATGGCGTGGTTGCTGGACCCAAAGGCGCATTTCCCGCCGCAACGTGATGGAGATTTGGTGGCGGACGGGGTGTGCGTTGGGTTTATCACCGAAAAAACGGGGCTAAGCCAGCCCACGGTTTCTACCTATATGCAGATGCTGGAGCGTGCGGAGCTGGTGCGCTCAAAACGCATAAAAAACTGGGTGTTTTATAAGGCGCGGCTCGAAACGCTGGCAGAGCTTGGTGCACAGTTTCAAGCCGCCGCCAAGCCCTAAGCCGAGGCCTCGGCCTTAGGCTCGATCGAGCAAAACATCTGGTGCAGAAGTTCGATCATTTTGGTCGCCTTCTGGTCCCCCAGCGAATAATAGATCACTTTGCCATCGCGGCGGGAATTGACCAGCCCTTCCAAGCGCAGCCGTGCCAGTTGCTGGCTTACGGCGGCTTGGCGCGAGGAGAGCAGGTTTTCCAGCTCGGTCACGGATTTTTCACCTGAAACGAGGTGGCACAGGATCATAAGCCGGCCTTCATGGGCGAGCGCCTTCATGAAGTCGGTTGCCGAACTGGCGCTA
>JAJRRX010000512.1 GCA_024279075.1 Alphaproteobacteria bacterium
GATCGCAGCAGAAACCATGGCGCGGGTCTTTTCCAGCTTCAGGTCTTGCTTGGTGCCGTGGCCCTCAAATGCTTCCCAATTTTGTGCCATCGAATCCTCCGTAATCATTACGGTTTCAACTTGGGCGATAAAAGTTAACAGAAAGTAAATATTCCTAAATTGTTCTTAAAATGTTCCATTTAATTGATTCAAATTTTAGGTTAATTATTCCAATATTAGCAGCGTGTTAAGTATGTTTAAGGCGCTTTCGCTGTCCCACTCCGCTCCGCCGGTTAATCGGGCAAGTTCTTGCCCATCTCGGTTAAGAATCACAGTTAGCGGCAGCCCAATCGCCCCAAATTCTGCCCCGAGAGACGAATCGGGGTCGAGCAGTATAGGCAGCGCCGTCACCTCTGCCTGCTCCAAAAACCGCTCAATACCGCCAAGGTCATTGAACCCTGTGGCCACCGTTAACACTTCAAAATCATCACCGCCGAGCTGCTTTTGCAACGCATCCAGCGTTGGCATTTCTTCACGGCACGGGAAGCACCAAGTCGCCCAAAAGTTCAGCACACGGATTTTGCCGTTGCTATCCGCAAGGCTCAAAACCTCCCCCGCTGGATTGGTGAACGTCGTTAGCACGGCCGCTTGTGGCTCGGTCTGGATTTTTAGCTTGCGCATATTGCCTTCGCGCATTTCCAGCAAATTAGCCCGCACCTCGGGGGTAATTGCTTGTGCGAAACCTTGGTTTGCACCAAGGCTCAAAGCGGCGTATAGCAGGGCAACTAGGGGCGTTTTCATCGGGCCTCTCCAAAAGGGTTTAGCAATATGTCGGACAAAACGAGCGCAAATGCAATGTGGGGCGGAAGGTTTTCTGCAGGGCCAGATGCGATTATGGAGGCGATTAATGCTTCCATTTCATACGATCAAAAAATGGCCAAGCAGGATATTGAAGGCTCCCGCGCCCACGCCGCCATGCTGGCTGCCCAAGGTATTATTGACAGTAGCGATGCGAGCGCCATTCGGAAAGGGCTGCTCACGGTATTGTCAGAGATCGAGGGCGGAATGTTTGCGTTTTCGACGGCACTTGAAGACATTCATATGAATGTAGAGTCGCGGCTGACGGAAATCGTTGGCCCAGCGGCGGGGCGGCTGCACACGGCGCGCTCGCGCAATGATCAGGTAGCGACCGACTTTAAGCTCTGGGTGCGCGGGCAGATGGATGCGGCGATTGAGGGGCTAACGGCGCTGATGAAAGTGTTCATCGGGCAGGCCGAGGCAGGGGCCGATATGGTCATGCCCGGCTTTACCCACTTGCAGGTTGCGCAGCCGGTTACGTGGGGCCACCATATGATGGCCTATGTCGAGATGTTCGCGCGGGATCGCTCGCGCTTTGAGGATGCGCGGAGGCGGATGAACGAGTCGCCCCTCGGCGCAGCAGCGCTGGCGGGCACGTCCTTCCCGATTGACCGGCATATGACGGCAGAAGCGCTCGGGTTTGACCGCCCCTCGGCCAATTCGCTCGATGCGGTGTCAGATCGTGACTTCGCGCTGGAGTTTTTGACCTCATGTTCGATTTGTGCAACTCACATTTCACGAATTGCAGAAGAACTAGTGATTTGGTCCTCGGCCCAGTTTCGATTTGTGACCATTTCGGACAGGTTCTCAACGGGCTCCAGTATCATGCCACAAAAGAAAAACCCTGATGCGGCGGAGCTTTTGCGCTCCAAGGTCGGGCGGATTACCGGATCACTAGTGGCGTTGCTAACGATCATGAAAGGCCTGCCGCTGGCTTATTCAAAAGACATGCAGGAAGATAAAGAGCAAGTGTTTGATGCAGCCGATAGCCTGATGCTTTCCCTCGCCGCGCTTACGGGTATGGTCGCAGATATGAGGCCCAACGAGGAGCCACTTCGCAAAGCGGCGGCCAGCGGATTTTCCACTGCAACGGACCTTGCTGACTGGCTGGTGCGGGCGCTGAATATGCCGTTTCGTGATGCCCACCACGTAACAGGTGCTTTGGTGAAAATGGCCGAGGATCAGGGCAGCGACCTGCATGAGCTGAGCCTTGAGCAGATGCAATCGGTGGAAGCGCAGATCACAGATGCGGTATATGAGGTGTTGGGCGTGGAAAACTCCGTCGCCAGCCGCGTGAGCTACGGTGGCACGGCCCCTGCGCAGGTGCGCGCTCAAATCGCCCGCTGGAAAGAGGTGCTTTCATGAAAAATTTTAGCAAAATTTTAACAATTCTCGTAATTGTTAGCCTTCCGTTAATCATTTCAGGGTGTGGTGTAAAAGGCGACCCGCTGGTGCCAGTCGCCACCCCCTAACAGCCGCCCATCAGAGGCGGCATTACAGAAGGTATGCTTATGTCCGTCTCCCGAAGAACCCTAATGCTCACCGCCCTCGCCGCCACGCTCGCTGCGCCGCTCAGCGCCCAAACGCCCCTGCGTGGGCCAATTATCCTGACGATCAGTGGCAATATCGCCAACCCCTCGCGCGGGCCTGTGGGCGATGCTGACAAGTTTTTCGCCTATAACGAGGTGGCGTTTGAGGCAGCCGCGCAGTTTGACTATGCCGCGCTGCAAGGCATCGGCATGACCACGATCAAAGCCGATTTTCCGATGGGTGGCGATGTGCACGAATTTCAGGGCCCGCTTTTGGGTGATGTTTTGGCCGCTGCCGGAGCGACCGGCAGCACGGTTACAGTAAAGGCGTTGGATGGTTATCAGGTGGACCTTGACCTTGCCGAGGCCGTGGCCAATGGTGCTGTAATTGCGCTCAAGCGTGATGGCATGCCCTTTGCTTTAGGTGATTACGGCCCTACGCATCTAGTTTTCCCCCGCGCCGAGCGCGCGGATTTGGCCGATATGAATGATGATACGTGGATTTATTCGATCTACTATATCAACGTTGAATAAGCTGGTTCAGCTCATAGTCGAAACACGAGCTTGAAACCGCCCCTTTGATGCGTTAGCCAAATTCAGGGGGGCGGAATGTCAAAACTACGCATGTTTTACTTGGCGATGAGCATCATCGGGGCGGTTGTCCCGATGTTTTTTGTGCTGGGCTGGGCCCAAGGCAATGCGCTTACGGGGCTGCTTTCCGCATGGGCCGTAAACGGGGCCAGCACCGGCCTGATGTGGGACCTTATAATCTCCGCCATCGTCTTCGCCGTTTTCGCCCTCTCAGAGTGCATTGCACGGCGAGACTATTTCCCCCTTGTGGCTTTGCCCGCCGTGGTTATGATCGGCCTTTCCTGCGGCTTGCCGCTTTACCTATTCCTAAGAACAAGAGCCCGCGCCTGATGGACCATTTTATCTATAAAAACGGGGCGCTACACGCCGAAGATGTGCCTGTGAGCGAGATCGCCGCCAGTGTTGGCACGCCGTTTTACCTCTACTCCACCGCCACCTTTGAGCGCCATTTCACCGTGTTTGATGAAGCACTTGAAGGGCTGGACCACAAGATTTTCTACGCCATGAAGGCCAATGACAATATCGCTGTGCTGCGGGTGTTGGCCGCGATGGGCGCGGGCATGGATGTGGTTTCGGGCGGGGAATATGCCAAGGCGAAAGCGGCAGGGGTTTCCGGTGATATGATCGTGTTTTCCGGTGTTGGCAAAACCGAAGAGGAAATGTGGCAGGTGCTACATGGCGGAATTCGCCAGTTTAACGTGGAAAGTGAGCCA
>JAJRRX010000513.1 GCA_024279075.1 Alphaproteobacteria bacterium
CGTGGCCCGCCCCTCATAAGTGAAGTGAATATGAATAAAAATACCGCCCAAAGGGCCGCCTTGACCATCCCCGCACACCGGGGGGCATCATGGCTATAATATCGCGCTTTGTCGCCACTTTCTCCCTTCTTTTTACGCTGCTCCTAGCCAGCACCATCGCCCGTGCTGATGGCCCGCCGATCCTCTCGCGATTTGTGGCCGAAGTGGCCGCGCGCGAGCTGGTCGAGGGTGCAACAGCCTACGGCGAAATGCTTGAAAACGTGCCGGTTGTGCCACTGCTGAAGGGCGCTGAGCTGCTAGGCTATGCCTATATAACGTCTGATTTTGTTGGCACTACGGGCTATTCTGGCAAGCCCATTCATATGATGGTGGCGATAGACCTTGAGGGCAAACTGCTGCGCGCCGACTTGGTAGAGCACCACGAGCCGATTGTGCTGATCGGCATTCCTGAAAGCAAAATTCGGGCGATGACAGATGGGTATGTTGGCCTTGATATTGTGGCTGAAGCCGCTGCTGAGGGCGTGGGGCATGATGTGGATATCATCTCCGGTGCCACCGTAACCATAATGATCATTGATGACAGCATCGTGCGCGCTTCCATTAAGGTGGCGCGGGCGCTGGGCCTTGGTGGGCTGGACAACAGCGCCGCAGAGGCGGGCCCAACCCATGTGCTTAACATGGAGGAGGTCACGGTTTCGGACTGGGATACACTGGTGGGGGACGGCTCTGTGCGCCGCCTGACGCTGGATATTGGCCAGATCAACGAGGCCTTTGCCGCCACTGGCGACCCGCGTGTGCTGAAGCACGCAGAGGAAGGCGCACCGGAGGAGACGTATATCGACCTTAACCTCGCCTTGGTTTCAGCCCCCGGTATTGGCCTGAGCCTGATGGGCGAAAACGCTTACAATAACCTCACCGAGTGGATGGAGGAGGGCGATAACGCCATTATGTTGGCGGGGCGCGGGCAATATTCCTTTAAAGGCTCGGGCTATGTGCGCGGCGGGATTTTTGACCGGATTCAACTGGTGCAAGGCGATATTTCTGTGCGCTTCCGTGACCGCCAGCACCAGCGCCTGCTGGATGTAATGGCCGAAGGCGCGCCGAATTTTACCGAGATGGATATTTTCAAAATTCCGGCGGATTCCGGCTTTGACCCGACCCAACCCTTCCGCATCCAGCTTTTGGTGCAGCGCCCGGTTGGGCCGATTGAAAAAACCTTTATCACCTATGATTTGGGCTACAACCTGCCACCGCGCTACCTAACGGCCCTTGCCAAGCCGCAAGCCCCTACAGACAACGCCGAGCAGAGCGATAGCGATGCCCGCTCGCTGCTGTGGAAGCGCATCTGGCAGAGCAAAAAGCTCGAAATCGGCCTCCTCATCGGCATGCTCACCGTGCTCACCGGCGTGTTCTTCTTCCAGTTCCAAGCCACCCGCCATGCGCGCGCCTTCTATTGGTTCCGGATGACATTTCTCGTCGCCACCCTCGGCTTCCTCGGCTTTTCGCAAAACGCCCAGCTTTCGGTGGTGAACATCATGGCCCTTGGGGCCTCGCTGCGCGATGGTTTCGGCTGGGATGCCTTCCTGATGGAC
>JAJRRX010000514.1 GCA_024279075.1 Alphaproteobacteria bacterium
GGGGCGCTATTCATAGCGCAGGCCCTTTGCGGCCAATCGCCCGCGCATATTATACATATCCAAACCCAGCTCACCCGCCGCCAGCCGCGCGCGTTTTTCTTCCTCCAGCGCCAAGCGCGCTTCGGCCTTGGCCAGCACCGCCTCTGCCTCGTCCCGCTTCACCACACACACCCCGTCATCATCGGCCACGATCACATCACCAGGGTTCACTGAAGTGCCTGCACAGACCACCGGCACATTGACCGAGCCAAGGGTTTCCTTCACCGTGCCTTGCGCGCTAATCGCCTTAGCCCACACCGGAAAGCCCATCTTTTCAAGCTCCGCCACATCGCGCACCCCTGCATCAATAATCAGGCCAACGCCGCCGCGCGCCTGCATCGAGGTCGCCAGCAGGTCGCCAAAATAGCCAGCGTCGGAGGGCGAGGTCACGGCCAGCACCAGCACATCTCCGGCTTGCACTTGTTCAATCGCCACATGCACCATCCAGTTATCACAAGGCGCGGCAAGAATGGTAACGGCGGAGGCCCCGAGCGAAGCCCCGCGATAAATTGGCCGGATATTCGAGGCCAAAAGCCCTGTGCGCCCCTGCGCCTCGTGCACCGTGGCCACACCACAAGCGCCGAGCGCTTTTACCACCGCCGGATCGGCCCGTTTGATGTTTTGCACCACTTTGTTCATGCCAGCACATCCACGGTTTGCGGGTATATCGCTTGAAAGCCCTCGGCATAGCGCGCGGGCTTGCCGCCAGCCTGCCCTCCGGAATTACGCCGGAAATGATTGCCGCGATTCTCTGCCACATTGGTGTAGAAATCCCACAGGTGCCCTTGGCCCTGCATGCACTCGATGGCGGCGCGCTTTTGCTCCCAAACCTCGGAAATATCCAGAAACACATTTGGCTTCCAGCCCATTTGCTCGGTCTGGTGCGGTTCAAAAAGGTAAAGCTGCGGCGCGCCCAGCACCTTTTGCTCTGGGTTATGACCCCATGCCTGCGCGATCATCCGGCATTCCATTGCGACTGTGGTGGTATACATATGGTCGGTGTTATAGGGGTCATATTGCGAGTGGCTCATCATGAAATTGGGCTGCACGTCGCGGATGACATCGACCAGCTTATACTTGTCATCGCGCTCCAGATGCAGCGGGTAATCGCCAAGATCAAAGAACTGAATATCATGCACATTCAGCGCTGCCGCTGCATTCTCCGCCTCGATGCGCCGCGCGGTTTTGACCTTTTCCAGCGTCATGCCTTCCTGCTTCCAAAGCTTGGCGCTTTCGCCGCGCTCACCGTAAGAAAGGCACACAACCGTGACCTCAAACCCCTTGGCCTGATGCAGCGCAATCGCGCCCCCCGCCCGCCAAACAAAATCCGCCGCATGGGCGCTGATTACAAGTGCGGTTTTATTCTCGGCCATTGGTCTTTTCCTCAGCAAGGCTTTTGCCCACCCTCCCACCACCCGCGCCATTTTTCAAACTAAAATTGCCTGTTTGATAAAATAATGCGGGTAGCCCCAAGGGGGCGCTGGTTTATCAACGCTAATTAGGCCGCAGCCCACTCGCGTTGCCCAACCGAAAATCTCCAAGCTTTTCTAATAACGACCCGCGCGCAACCCATTGTATATATTGATTTATTTTGTATTTATAGGATTTATTAACCTAGGTTAGTAGTTATAGTTCACTTTTTTGTGTATTTGAGAAATTTTCAATCTACCTATGGTGGGATTTCACAAAAAAGGCCACCGCTTGCATTTGCTAACAAACGCAGGCGATGGCCCTCAGATTTCTGGCGCTTAACGCTTTAGTCGAGCGCAATCCGGTAGAGCGCGAAGCCATCGGCTCCCTCGCCCGCAGGCTCTATCGAAACCCCCTGCACTTGGTCTGCATAGCGCACGCCCGCAGGCCCCGTCTCGAATATCACCGTGGTATCCGGCACCGAGGTGAAGCTCCAATTCGCATCCGCCTGTGGGTTAATCGTGCCTTTTTCAACGATATAGCGCACAATCACATCGCGGTTGGTGTCCGGCCCTTCAAAGATCGTGGTGCTGCCATCTGCACCGGGGAAGCTGCCGCCGCCGCCCGCACGGTAGTTATTAGTCGCCACCACAAACATCGCCTCAGGGTCAATCGGCGCGTTGTTAAACATCACGTTTACAATGCGCTGGCTATCGGGGTTTATCGCCTCGCCGCCTTTATTATATTTCGGCGCTTGGGTCAGGTCGATCTGGTAGGTCACCCCGTCCATCACGTCAAAATTATAGCTTGGCATGCCCGGGTTGAGCAGCACTTGGTCCTGCCCACCCGCCTCGATCTGGTTGAAAATCGAAGCCGAGCGCTCCAGCCATTCCTTCACGGTGGCGCCATTAATCAGCACCGCCCGCACTGTGTTTGGATACAAATACAGATCCGACACATTCTTAATAGCAACCGGCCCAATCTCGACATCGGTATAATACTCCGCCCCGCCACGGCCACCAGCCTTAAACGGCGCAGCGGCCGAGAGAATAGGCAAGCCTTCCCACTCGGTGCCTTGCATCATTTGCTTGATATACCACGTTTGCGCATTGCTCACGACCTGCACCGAAGGGTCATCCGCCACCAGCGCAAAGTAGGAGTAGAGCGGCGCGTCCATTTCCACCGCTTTATGCAACAGGTACATGCAGAGCTCCAAGGGTTGCCCAAAACCCCTGACCCCCTAAAAATTGTTGCCAAAAACCTTGCCAAACAGTTTCGCCTACTGGTACTGGATGAATTCCA
>JAJRRX010000515.1 GCA_024279075.1 Alphaproteobacteria bacterium
AACGTGATTTTCCTGACTTGAAACTCACCGCGACCAAAGAAATGCAGGTATTGTAACAGGTGGTTACAAGGTCAGGGTTGACTTGGAAAGCGTGTTTATGGCCCCCTAACCCATGAGTGTAACTTTCAACCAACTGGAGTCTCCATGTTAAATCTGAAGCGCCGCCAATTTCTGGCCGGAGCCTCGGCGGCTGCCTTACTGCCCAAACCCGCCCTTTCCCTTGAAATGACCGAGGTGCTGGAAGCTAAATCCGGCGCCGTGTCTCTGGTGTCGTCTGACTACCCCGACACCCAAATCTGGGGCTATAATGGCGGTGTTCCGGGTCCCGAAATTCGCATTCCCCAAGGCGAATGGCTCCAGCGCCGGTTGCTCAATTCGCTTGCGGAACCAACCACCATCCACTGGCATGGTATTCGTATAAATAACGCCATGGACGGCGTGCCGAGGGTAACACAAGACGCTGTGCAGCCGGGCGATGAATTCACCTATAATTTTGAGGTGCCAGACGCCGGAACCTATTGGTATCATTCACATTTCAACACCACCGAGCAAATCTCGCGCGGGCTTTACGGCGCGCTGATCGTCGAGGAGCCAAACGCCCCTGAAGTGGACCACGACATCACCGTGGTGGTGGATGATTGGCGGCTGAGCCAAGACGCCCAAATCGACCCTGATTTCAGCCAGATCCATGATTGGTCCCACGCCGGTCGGCTCGGGAATTTCCTCAAAGCCACGCTCACCCCTACCCTCACCGAGGTCAAGCAAAACCAGCGGTTGCGGCTGCGGTTTATCTGTGTCGCGACTGACCGCGTGATGACCCTCGCCATGCTGGGCATGGAGGGCAAAGTGGTGGCGCTAGATGGCATGCCGCTGGATGTGCCGACCCCAGCCGAGCTGCTCACCCTCGGCCCTGCCCAACGGGCGGATGTGATTGTGGACGTGACAGCGGCCCAAGGCGAACAGGCGATCATCGGCTTCATTGGCCGCGAAGATAACATCGCCTTGGCCAGCTTTGATATTTCCGGCCAAGCCAGCCTTGCGCGGCGGCCCGAAATTGCGCCCCTGCCTGCCAACCCCATCCAGCGCCTCACCAGCCTCTCGGGCGCGCAGATCGCGCCGCTGAATATGGAAGGCGGAGCCATGGGCGGGCTGCAATCGGGCACATATAAAGGCAAGCAGATGACCACCGAAGAGCTTGTGCAAAATGGCCAGATCTGGACGCTGAACGGCGTGGCAGGCCTGCCGGAAACGCCGCTGGCCGAGGTGGCGCTGGGAGAAACCCTGCGCATACCGATCATCAACAACACCGCCTTTGCCCATGCCATGCACATGCACGGCGCGCATTTTCAGGAGGTCCTGCCCGATGGCAGCTTTGGCCCGCTGCGCGATACCATCCTGATCGAGCGGCAAGAGACCCGCGAAATCGCCTTCACGGCCAGCAACCCGGGCGACTGGGTGTTTCACTGCCACATGCTCTCACACCAAGCCGCTGGCATGATCACATGGATAAAGGTCACATCATGAAAATATTTCTCGCTTTTGCCGCTGTTATCGCTATCGGGGCCACCACCCTGCTTAGCCTCAACCTGATGCAGCCAGACGTGC
>JAJRRX010000516.1 GCA_024279075.1 Alphaproteobacteria bacterium
CCTAAAATCGGCCTCAGCGGCAGGCCAGTTATCGTCGCGATGCTCAACAATGGCGCGGGCATAATAAAGCCGCCACGCGGCGCGGATATCAGGTGTTGGAAGAAGGTCGATCGATTGGCTATAAGCCGCACGGGCCTCGGCTAAATCACCATTTTGGCGCAAAACATCGCCCAAAGATTGCCAAAGCGAAATGCCATCAGGTTTAATTTCCAGCGCCGCGCGCAAAGTTTCGATGGCACCATCAAGATCGCCATTTTGGCGCAGGTTAAGCGCCCGCCCCATTTTTGCGTTGAGCGCCAGCGGGTCATCATTTGGCACCGCATCATAGGCTTTGAGCGCCAAATCGTATTGCGCTTGCTCGGTTAATATATCTCCAATCAGCAGCAGGGCTTCGGCATTATCAGGCTGAAGGTCGGCGGCCAAACGGGCGTAATAAAGCGCCAACCGCTTGCTGCCATCGCCATTCAGCGCATCCCCCAGCACGAGAAATGTTTCGGCAGCCCCATCTTGTGGCGAGCGGATACGCTCAAAACCCACGGCCTCACCAGCAGCCAAACGCGCGCGCAAGGCATCTGATTCACGATCGATAAAGCTGCTTCCAGCACCGCTTAGCATTAACTCCAGCGCGGCCTCATCCCGCCCGATGGCGGCCAGAATTTGCGCATGAGCCAGCACGGCTCCACGGTTTACATAGATATCCCCAGCGGAGAACACCGTCTCGGCTTCGGTATAATTGCCACCATATGCCAGCGCCAAGCCTTTGTGATAAAGGCCAAAAGCGGTGATAGCCTCGTTTTCACTCGGCGCACTCAGCGTTGCTATCCCATTTTCAACTTCCCCCATACCAATCAAGGCCCAGCCGCTCAGAAGCTGCTTTACTAACGGGTTAATCTCAAAGCTCGGGTCTGCCATCAAACCAAGGGCGGCGCTATAGTCCTCGCGCACAAACGCGCCCGAGATCATGACAGTATGAGCATATTCATCCTTAAAACCATCCGTCGCCATGTTGCGCGCCACCGCCTCGGCGGCAGGCACATCTCCGGCGGCTACAAAGGCAAACAGAGCGCCCTGCATAATGTATCCATTGCCCGGCTCGGCGATCATCGCTTGGGTGTAATAATAGGCGGCATCCGCGTAATCATTAGCCATATTGGCTGATTTCGCCGCCAAAAAAGCGCCAGCAAACCCTTCGCTTCGGGCCATAGGCACGGATGCAAGCGCCATAGTCGCAGCTAAGGACAGGGTTTTCAGCAGTTTTGGCATGGGTCACTCCGCGTTGTTTCCTCCAAGATAGGCAGGGTGCGGGTGAAGTGCAATCAGCCAAACGAGCTTGTGATCATAAAAGCGGTGATCACAGGCGAATTGCAACAAATGGTTAGAATTACCCTCCCACCTTTTCGGTGCTTTGCACCGAAAAGCGCCTCGCCCAACGGGTGAGGTCGATTTGCTTGCAAATCGTGCGCCGACGGGCGGGAGTGTTCCGCTAAGCCGCGCTACATGTTCGGATAGTTCGGCCCCTCGCCCCCTTGCGGGCAGGCCCAAGTGATATTGCCGCTCGGGTCCTTAATATCGCAAGTTTTGCAATGTACACAGTTTTGGGCGTTGATCTGAAAGCGCGGATTACTGCCGTCATCATCACGGATAATCTCATAAACCCCGGCAGGGCAATAGTGCTGTGCCGGTTCGCCGTATTCGGGCAGGTTGACGCTAATTGGCAGGTCGGGGTCGGCTAGCTTCAGGTGGCAGGGTTCGTCTTCGGCGTGATTCGTGGCTGAAAAGCTCACATTCGTCAGGCGGTCAAAGCTGAGCACGCCGTCGGGGCGGGGGTAGTCGATAACCGGATGATCAGCGGCTTTACCTGTGGACTCGGCATCGTTTTTGCCATGCTTAAGGGTGCCAAGTGGGTTGAACTTAAAGATATTCGCCACCCACATATCAAAGCCACCCAACAGCAGGCCACCGAGCGGGCCAAAGCGGCCATTCAGCGGTGCAACGTTGCGCACAGGCTTCAGGTCTTTGCCAATCGGGCCATCACGCAGCTCGGTATCATAGTCGGAAAGCTCATCCCCCGCGCGGCCAGCGGCCATGGCTTTATGCGCCGCCTCTGCCGCCGCAATGCCCGAAAGCATAGCGTTATGGTTGCCCTTAATGCGCGGCAGGTTAACCAGCCCCGCCGAGCAGCCCAGCAGTGCCCCGCCCGGGAAACAGGATTTCGGGATCGACTGAAAGCCGCCCTTTGTCACTACCCGCGCACCATAAGCCACGCGTTTTCCGCCCTTCAGCACTTCAGAAATCATCGGATGATGCTTCCAGCGCTGGAACTCGTTATAAGGCGAAAGATGCGGGTTTTTATAGTTGAGATCAACGATATAGCCCACGTAAACCTGATTGTTTTCAAGGTGATACATAAAGGAGCCACCGCCTGCCTTCCAGCCCAGCGGCCAGCCCATAGTGTGGGTCACTTCGCCCTCGTTGTGGTTCTCGGGTAGCACATCCCAGATTTCTTTGATCCCGAGGCCAAACTTGGGCACATCGCTGGCGCTATCCAGCCCGAACTTGGCGATCACCTGTTTCGAGAGCGAGCCACGCGCCCCCTCGGACAAGAACACATATTTCCCATTCAGCACCATGCCCGGCTCATAGCTCGGCCCTTGCGTGCCATCGGCGTTCAGCCCAAACTCGCCAGCTACTACACCTGAAAGCGCGCCATCTTCACCGTAAACCAGCTCGGAGCAGGCCATGCCGGGGAAAATTTCCACCCCCATTTCCTCAGCCTGCTCCGCCATCCAGCGGGTCACATTGGCCATCGAAACAATATATTTGCCGTGATTGTTCATCAAGGGTGGCATCAGGAAATTTGGAATGCGAATACCCCCACCCGCGCCCAGCATTAAAAAGCGATCTTTTTTCACCTTGGTTTTAATAGGCGCACCGCGTTCGGCCCAATCGGGCATCAGGGCATCTAGCCCGCATGTATCCAGCAC
>JAJRRX010000517.1 GCA_024279075.1 Alphaproteobacteria bacterium
AACGGGCAAGTGCCTTGGTTGGGTGATGTGCCCATTCTTGGTGCCTTGTTCCGCTCGGCAGAATTTCAGCGCAAGCAAACGGAGTTGGTGATCATCGTGACGCCGCATTTGGTCACCCCGACCACATCGGACGCCTTGGCCTTGCCAACCGACCGGATGCGTATCCCGACAGAAACCGAGCTTTTCCTTGGTGGCCGCACAGAAGGTGCCGCTGGGTCTAGTGCCTCAATTTCGCAGCTGGGCTTTGAAGGCTCTGCCGGATATGTGATGGAGTAAGGACATGAAACTACTTAACAAAATCATTGGTATCTCTGCTGTTTTGGCTTTGAGTGGCTGCTTGGAAACTGCGGGCACCTTGCCCAACGAGCGCAGCTTTTCTGGCGCAACCGAGCAAAATTACCTTGTGCAAACTGGGCAAGGCGGCTCTGCGGCTTACCTGCAAGGCTTATCGCAACAATTCCGCGATGAAGTGGCCACCATGATCAACTTTGACTTCAATTCAACCCAGTTGGATGGTGAAGCACGGCGGATTCTGGATCAGCAAGCTGCGTGGATCATTGCGCACCCGACGGTCAAGTTCCGGGTCTATGGCCACACGGACAAAGTTGGCTCTAACGGCTTCAACCAACGTCTCGGCCTACGCCGTGCGCGGGCTGCCGTTAACTACCTTGTTTCCAAAGGCGCGCCTCGTAGCCGCTTAGAAGCTTATACGTCGCTCGGGGAAACCCAGCCGATCGTAAACACGCAAGATCGCGAACGCCTGAATCGGCGCACCGTGACAGATGTGTTTGGCTTCGCGCCACGGGTTATTCCATCGGACTTTGATGGTAAGCGCGCGGCAATCGTATACGGAAACTATGTTCAGGGCGGCGGCACTGTTGCTGGCACATCTACCCTTAACTAAAACCTAATTACTGCAAAACCTCCCCCCTTCCGGCCCTGTCGGGAGGGGTTTTTTGTTAGGTTTTAGTAACTTGCAATCCAAATCCTGCCAAACTATAGTCAAAGCTCGCAAGCGCCGATCGGCGTATTCTTGCGTAAATGTTAACAAGTGTTGACGTCTGGCCCAAAAGCGAATTGTATCTCGCTCACGTGTATGTCAACAGTTAGTAACCAGAATTCACTAATACTTTTATTTTCCTTATAAATATAATAGACTATGTCATTAGCTTAATGAGTGAAATTATGTTTACGCAATAAATGAGGTGCTTAGGTGGCGTTGTTAAAATTAATGGACCGCAAAATGGATGCCTTTGCCGTGGCCTCCAATCCTGCGAGTTTTGAGCTCCTGAGCGGTGAGCTTCAGGGATTATTCGGGCAAAATTGGGGCAATGTTACGGTGGCTGCCGCCGGCGAAATGCTTGGTCGCGGATCTATGGCCGGAGACGAAACCCTTATAGTGTGCGTTGAAGCCGCAGATGAGCAAAATCTCGAACCGATCGATAGCTTTGTGCGTGCTGCCAAAAAAGGCGGCTATATTGTAATTCTCATTGCCAAAGATGTATCTCCCACGGCGCTGCACCACCTGCTCCAGCTTGGTGCAGATGATTTTGCGCCCTATCCTCTGCCTGACAACGCGCTCTCCAATATTTTCAATCGCCTGCGTGACAAACAAGACGCAGCCCCGACCGAACTTGCCCGCAAAAAATCTCGCAGCGGGGTGATTCTACCGGTTTACGGCGCGGCAGGCGGCGTTGGTGCCTCTACTTTTGCCGTTAACCTCGCGTGGGAAATGGCAATCGCAACTCGAAAAGACGATATGCGCGTGGCGCTGATTGATCTTGATTTCCAATTTGGCTCTGTTGCCACGCTGCTCGATATGCCGCGCCGCGACACTGTGTTTGAGCTTTTGACAGAGCCGGAAACCTTGGCTGGTGATACTTTGGCCCAAGCCATGACCTCCTATAAATCAGTATTGGCGGTCATGACCTCGCCTCCCGAAGTGCTGCCACTTGATATTGTCAACGCTGAATATATCGAAAAACTGTTGCGCCTGTTGCAGCAACGCTATGATTTTATCATTGTTGACCTGCCAAAGGCCCTCACAGATTGGTCAGCCTCGGTGCTAACCAATGCCGAGACCTATTTTTCTTTGCTGGAGCTTGATATGCGCTCGGCGCAAAACCTGATGCGCTATCTGCGGGTGCTGCGCGGCGAAGAGCTGCCCGGTGAAAAGATCCAGTATATCCTCAATCGCGCCCCAGGCTTTGCCGACCTGAACGGCAAAACCCGCGTTGGCCGCTTTTCAGAAAGCCTCGGAATCGAGATTAACATCTTGCTGCCGGATGGTGGAAAAGCTGTTACGCAAGCAGGCGACCAAGGTGAGCCATTGGCCAATGCCGCCGCCAAAATCCCGCTGCGCAAAGAGATTAAGAAAATCGCAGGGACTTTGGTAGATCTTACCGTCGAGGCCCGTGCGGCTGTTGTAGACTAAACGGAGAAACCCATGTTCGGACGCTTCAAGCAAAATCAACAGCCAGCCCCGGAAGCCCAGCCCGTTATTGGTGAGCTTTCGCTTGAGCCAGAGGTTATCCTTAAAGCTCGCCCAACCGATACCAATACCATGACGGTTGATGAGCAAGACGCCCACCAACGAGAGCAAAAACGGCTAGATAAGCTGATGGATGTGCGGATGGAGGTGCATAAGCGCCTGCTGGAAACGCTTAATCTTTCCGCGATTGACCAAGCCGCAGAGGCTGACTTGCGCCGAGAAATTGGCGTGATTGCCCGCGAAAGCATCCATGAGCTTGGGGTTGTGCTTAACGGCCAAGACCAAAAAGAGCTGCTGCAAGACCTGATGGACGAGGTTACGGGCCTTGGCCCAATTCAGCCACTGCTGCGTGATGAAACCGTTAACGATATTCTGATCAACGGCCCGCACCAGATATTTGTCGAGCGTTTTGGTAAGCTAGAACACACCAATGTACGCTTTAAGGATGACCGCCACCTGTTGCGCGTGATTGATAAAATCGTTTCCGCCGTTGGCCGCCGGGTTGATGAAAGCCACCCTTATGTAGATGCGCGCTTGGAAGATGGCTCGCGTTTTAACGCTATGGTCCCGCCCTGTGCGGTCGATGGCGCGCTGGTTTCTATTCGTAAATTCTCCAAAGACAAGCTTTCGATCGAGGAGCTGATCCAGTTTGGCGCTTTTAACGAGCCGATGGCCACTTACTTGCAAGCCGCCGTGGCCACGCGCCTTAATATCATCGTTAGCGGCGGTACCGGCTCTGGTAAAACCACCACGCTCAACGCACTTTCTGGCTTCATCGGGGCCAAAGAGCGGATCGTAACCATCGAGGACACCGCCGAGCTTCAGCTCCAGCAAGCCCATGTTGGCCGGATGGAAAGCCGCCCCGCCAACGTCGAGGGAAAAGGCGAAGTTTCCCAGCGCGATCTGCTCCGCAACGCGCTGCGGATGCGCCCCGACCGCATTATCGTCGGCGAGACCCGTGGCGATGAGGTGATCGACATGTTGCAAGCTATGAACACCGGCCACGATGGCTCGATGACCACGATTCACGCCAACTCGGCCCGCGACAGTCTCTCACGGCTTGAAAATATGATCGCGATGTCCGGTGTTGATATGCCGATCAAGGCCTCGCGCGGGCAAATTTCATCGGCTGTTAACCTGATCGTGCAAGTCTCGCGGTTGACGGATGGCTCCCGCCGCATGGTTTCGATCACCGAAATCACGGGTATGGAGGGCGATATTATTTCCATGCAGGAAATCTTTAAGTTTCAGCGTGATTATGTTGATGAAGATGGCAAAATTCATGGGCATTTTACAGGCACTGGTTTGCGCTCTGCCTTTATGGAGCGTTTCAAGCAATGGGGCTATAACCTGCCAGCCACACTGTTTTCGGATACGCCTGTCTATGCCGACAATACGGAGATTAATCTATGAGTATTGAACCCCTCATTTATGCGGTCATCTTTGCCGCTGTTCTGTTTCTGATTGAGGGTATTTACCTTGCTGTTTTTGGCAAATCCGTGCGGCTGGAAAGCCGGGTTAACCGGCGTTTGCAGCTGTTGGAAAAGGGCGAAAGCCGCGAATCGGTTATGGAAACCTTGCGCAAAGAGCGCGAGCAGCACACCCGCACCTTGCGCTTACCTGTTATCGGCATTCTGTCCAAAAAAGCCGCGATTGCCAATATTGCCTTTACCCCCAATGCGCTGCTTTCTGTGGTGCTATTGCTGATCGTCATTGCCTTTTTCGCCCTCACATTCGCCACCTCGGCCAACCTGACCATGCGCATAATTATCTCGCTCATCATGGGGTACGGCGCGGTTTATGTATGGCTCAGCTCCAAAGCAAAAAAGCGGATGGACCTGTTTGAGGAGCAACTGCCCGATGCGGTTGAGCTAATGGTGCGCAGCTTGCGCGTTGGCCACCCGTTTGCCAGCTCGGTTAATATTGTAGCGCAAGAAATGCCAGACCCGCTGGGCACAGAATTTGGCATTCTGGTGGATGAAGCCAATTTTGGCGCTGATATTTCGGACTCGCTGCGCAAAATGACGGAGCGGGTAGACGTGCAAGACCTGCGCTTTTTGGCGGTTGCTGTGTCTATTCAATCCCAATCCGGTGGTAACTTGGCGGAGGTTCTTGACGGCTTAGGCAAAGTGATCCGCTCGCGCTTCAAGCTGTTTCGGCGGGTGAATGCGATTACCGCCGAGGCCAAATGGTCCGGCTGGTTCTTGTCCTTTTTCCCTATTATCGCGCTTGTAATGATCAATGTTTTACAACCAAATTATTATGATGGCGTAGAAAATACCCCGGTATTTCTGCCTATGGTGATTGCGGTTATGGTATTTTTAGTCGTCAATATTATCTTTATGCACATGATGGTTAATTTTAAGGTCTAGACGGCCAGAAAGAGATCCCGCGTGATCAGCACAGCACTTGAATTTATCACCGCTGCTCTTGGCCCGCTTGGGCCCGTCATTGTGGCCGGTGGGCTTGGCCTTTTTCTCATACTCCTTTCCTTGCCAGTTATTCTGAAAAAGGGAGAGGACCCTTTCGCCAAACTCGGGAAAGGCAGCACCCCTAGCGCCACCTTCAACAAAAAAGACGGCAAAGGCCGGATGAACCTGCGCTATGACAGCGGCAAAATGAACCTTGCCAAATTTGAGGCCTATCTCACCCCGCAAAATGCGGATGAACTTACAGCAGCGCGGCTAAAACTGATGCAAGCTGGGTATCGCTCACGCGGCGCTGTGGGGAACTTCAATTTTTTACGCATGATTTTAGGCCTGAGCTTTTTGGGCATAGGCCTGCTTTATAGCCTTATTATGAGCGGCGATCTTTCGGCGCTACAGGTTTCGCTCTACATTATTTTGCCCGGCGCTGCTGGCTATTACTTGCCCAGTTATTGGGTGGAACGGCGGCGCCAAACGCGCCAACAGGAGCTTGAAGACGGCTTCCCAGACGCGCTGGACCTGATGTTGGTCTGTGTTGAAGCGGGGCAATCGCTCGACCAGTCCATTGTGCGGGTGGCTACAGAGATCAAACACTCCAACAAGGCGCTCTCGGAAGAGTTTGAAATTGTGGCCAATGAGCTGCGCGCAGGTAAAGAGCGGGTTTCAGTGCTGCGAGACCTTGGGGAGCGCTGCGGCGTTTCCGATATCAGCTCCTTTGTGACCGTTTTGGTACAGTCTGCCAATTTTGGTACCGCCATTTCAGATGCGCTGCGGGTGTACGCTTTTGAAATGCGCGATAAACGCATTATGCGCGCCGAAGAAAAAGCCAATAAGCTGCCAACCAAGATGACCCTTGGCACCATGCTTTTCACCGTGCCGCCGCTGCTTATCATTATGGTTGGGCCTTCTGTATATGATATTTACGTTAACCTAGGCGCCGGTGGCCAATAGTGCGTCTTGCGGTTTTAGGGCTAGTTCTGGCCATTGCAGGCTGCGAAACCACCGAAGGCGTGCTCAGCAATACCCGCGAGGGCATCGCCCCGCCGCGCGGCACCCAAACGGTCACCGAAGCGGTTGATGGCTTGATCGTTGGCCATCGGCTGATGGCGGCGGGTGAGTTCCAACTGGCACTGGATGCTTACACCCGCGCAGTTTCAGACCACGGGCTTAATGTTGATGTGCTCAGCGCCATCGGCTCAGCCAATTTACGGCTTGGGCGGCTTAACCAAGCCGAAAAATTCCTGCAGCGCGCGGTCGAGAAAGACCCTGATTTTGTGCCGGCTTGGAATAATCTTGGCGTCATCCAAATCAACACCGCTCAATATATCAAGGCGCGGGCCAGCTTTCAGCGTGCTTTTGCATTAGATAATGGCGATTCTGAGCAAATTCGGCAAAATCTGATTCTGGCAAACCAGTTAGCTGAGGCGGCTTCGGCGGAAATCCCCGAAAATTTCAATTTCTTGCTGGTCCGGCGAGGCAATGGGCGCTATCTGTTACTTGGGCAGTAAAATAACGGGGATAAGATGCAAAGCACAAAATTCACCCTCCAAACAGGCCTCTTCCTTTCCGCCAGTTTACTGGCAGGGTGTGGCGGAGAGATTTCGGATGCGGACCGCGCGTTGCCGGGCGACACTCTCAACGTCATTGACGCCGCAGACCTAAACGACATTATGCTCAATTTTGCGGACCCAGAGGAGGCGGTCGGCTATTTTCGCAACGCGCTGGCGCAAGATCCAGAGCGGGTTGATTTTAAGCGTGGGCTGGCGGTTTCGCTCGTACGCGCAGGCAAACACGCCGAGGCCGTGCTGATTTTCGAAGCCATTCAAGA
>JAJRRX010000518.1 GCA_024279075.1 Alphaproteobacteria bacterium
CCATTTTTCTATCCTTTGCTCGTTTTGCCCCGAAAGGGCCTAGCGCAACACGCCTGACCAATCAGGGTCAGACGCAAAGCTTGGCGTATCTACACGCCGTAAATTTCTGCCGGTAAGGTCCACCGAGTAGATCTGCGGCGCACCGTTTGCCCCCGCCGTTTCCCTAAAAAACATTAACACACGGCCATTAGGAGACCATGTGGGTGCCTCATCAATAAACGCCGCAGTCAGCAGGTTCTCGCGGCTACCATCCACGCGCATCACGCCAATATGAAACCGCCCGCCCTTGATTTTAGTAAAGGCAATCATATCGCCACGGGGCGACCAAACAGGCGTGCCATAAGAGCCGCCACCAGCGCTAATCCGCCGTGCTTCGCCGCCATTTGCGCTCATCACATAAAGCTGCTGCGAGCCGCCACGATCCGAGGCGAACACGATTTTGGAGCCGTCAGGCGAATAGCTCGGCGTGGTATCAATGCCGCCGGAGCTTGTCAGCCGTGTGCGGCTGCGGGTGTTGATATCCACCTGATAAATATCAGTATTGCTGCCATCAATGATCGACATCACAACCTTGCTGCCATCGGGCGAAAACCGTGGGGCCGTGGCCATATTGGTGGTGTTTTCAAGCAGCTGCGAGCGCCGCCCCGTTTCCATATTCAGCAAAAACACCTGCGGCAAGCCGCTCTCATAGCTGGTATAAATAATATCGCGTGTGTTGGGCGCAAAGCGCGGGGCCAGTACGATGGAGCTATCATCGGTCAGGTATTGCAGGTTGGCGCCGTCATAATCCATCACGGCCAACCGCTTGCGGCGGTCATTCTTCGGGCCGGTTTCAGAGATAAACACAATGCGGCTATCAAAATACCCGGTTTCGCCGGTAATCCGGCTATAAATCGTATCCGCCACCTTATGCGCCATCCGCCGCCAGCTTTCCTGCGTGCCGGCATATTGCACCCCGTCACCGATGGGCAGTTGTGCATCGACATCAAACAACCGAAACTTAACCACCAAACGGCCATCAGAACTGGTGCTCACTGCGCCTGTCACCAGTGCCTCGGCATTCACCACGGACCAATCAGAGAAAACCGGCTGGGCATTAAAATTCGTCACCCCGGCAATAAAGGCCGTGCCCGGAATCTCCCGAAACAAGCCGGTGCTCACAAGGTCTGACATCACAACAGCCGCAATATCCCCCGAAAGCCGCTGCGCGCCGTTGGTCTCGGCTACAAATTGCGGCACCGCTGTGGGCACGGGCCGAATATTACCGCCGGTCACATCAATCTCGATTGTCGGGCGATCCTGCGCCGAGGCCACCCCCGCCAGCAACACCAGCGCCATTATCGTATCTAAAATTTTCATCTTAACTATCCCTCAATTAAACCCTATTTCGCCCGAAGCGGGGTCAAAACGCAAGACCAGCCGCACACCGTTCGGAAATTTCCCCTCAGGAAGCGGAATTCCGCCCGCCCTGTCGGCTTGCAACACCGCCGAGCGCGCCGCGCGGTAGGCGATTTCAAAAATCCCCGTCGGATTGCTTGGCTCCAAGGGCGTTACACCTTCCACCCGCCCTTCTGCACTCACTTCCACTGCGATCCGCACTACATATTGCTCAAAATCCACCTGTCCGGTAATGTTGCTCTTGTTCCATTTCTGGCTCACGACATCGCCAATAATGCCGCGCTCGGGGCCTGTGAGGTCTGCGACCACCGGCGGCGTGGTTTGGCTGGCTTGCTGTGCTGCTTGCAGCGCGGCGGCCACGGCGTCAATGATCTCTTCGTCAGGTTCCGGAATGCTCACGCTCGCACGGCGCGGGTTGCGCGGCGGGCGGGTGGCCACTTGCGGGGCAAAGGCTGAAATTTGGTCGGTCTGCTGCCCGTCAGGCGTGATTTCGGTTGTCGCTTCCTCCGGTGCGCTGCCATCCTGCACCGGGGCCTCCACCGTCTCATTACCATTCACGGCCACCTCTGGGGTGGTATCCTGATTGGGCAGCGCATCCTCGGGAGGCCTTGCCGCTGCCGAGGTATCAATCCTCGGGGCATTGCGCGGCGGCGGCGGGCGGCTCATGCTTACAGGCGCGTTTAGTTCGTTACCATTGAGAGCAGGCTGAAAGATATCCGGCGCGGCCTCTGTGGGGTGGGCGATATCTTCCACTGTGGGGGCCACCACCACAACCACGGGGTCATCGGGCTGCAGCAGCGCTGATACATCGGGCGCAGCATCTGCCGCTTCAGGCGCATCTGTTTGGTCAATCACCGTCTGGTTTACCGCCGCCTCAAGGCTTGGGGCTTCTACATTATCCAGCGTGATTTCGGGCTGGGCAAACTGCTCGATATCCGCCATTGGCGCTTGCGGCGCGGCAGAGCTTTGCACATCCAGCTCAGCGGCCCGCACTAAGGTTACCTTGGTAATGCGCGGCGGCGGCAGGCTATCCTGCCACCAATCCAGCCCGCCCAGAAAGGCCGCAATGATCAGCCCCCCATGAGCAATGCCAGATATGATCGTGCCCGCTTGCATTGGCTACTCACCCGTCAGGGTCGGCCCACCCACATCGGTCACAAGCCCAATATTGCCAAAGCCCCCCGCATTCAGCGCGCCCATAACTTCCATCACCGTGTTATAAGGGATAGAGCCATCGGCCCGCAAAAACACCTTGTCAGAGGCCCGCTCGGCGGCAATCGCCCGCAGCTTTATCACCAGCTCGGCCATTGGCACTTCGGTATCTTGTATCATCACTGCGCCCTCGGCGGTGAGCGAAATCGTCAGCGGGGCCTCCTCCTCGGTTGGCAGCGCGCTTGCCGCCGTTTTGGGTAGCTCCAGCGGCACGCCAACCGTAAGCAAAGGCGCGGCAATCATAAACACGATAAGCAGCACCAGCATCACATCGACAAACGGTGTCACGTTAATCTCAGACATCGCCCGCCTAGGCGCGCGGCGCACACGGCCCGAGCCTCCACGGCTGGCCCGTGGCATCACCCCGCCCGCCATCTATTCGCTCCGGTCCAGCTGGCGTGAAAGGATCATCGAAAACTCGTCGGCAAACACCTCTTGCTCGGCCACCAGCCTATCGGCATCGCCCGATAGCTTGTTATAAAACACCACCGCCGGAATGGCGGCGAGCAGCCCGAGCGCCGTGGCCAACAACGCCTCGGCAATGCCCGGCGCCACCACCGCAAGGTTGGTGCTTTGCTGGTTGGCAATTTCCTTAAAGGCATTCATGATGCCCCAAACCGTGCCAAACAGGCCGACAAATGGTGCGATAGAGCCAACGGTTGCGAGAAAAACCAAACCTTTGTTGAGGTCATCCGCCACCCGCCCGAGCGCCACATTCATCGCGCGGTCTATCCGCGCCTGCGCCCCCGCGATCAGCTCCCCATCAGAGCGATGCGACCTGCGCCACTCCGCCATGCCTGCCACAAACACCTTTTCAGGGGCCGATGTCGGGCTTTCCCCGAGCTGCTCATACAGCGCATCCAATGGCTTGCCAGACCAAAACAACTCCTCAAAAATCGCGTTTTCCCGCCGCGATTTACGGTAGTTGATAAACTTTTGAATAATAATCGACCACGACCAGAAGGACGCGATCAGCAGGATAATCATCACCGCCTGCGCCGTTATCGTTGCCCGCGCAAAAAGCGCCAGAATCGAAAAATCAATATTCTGCGCCGCGGCTATTGCCTCAGTTTCCATAATACATGCTCGCTTGTTAACCCCGCCCAAAATGTGCCTTTTGGTGCGGTTGTTGAATTGCCTAAGTCGATTTAGCCGCAAACCCCGCCAAAGGTCCAGTAAATCCGCCGTTATGGCATAGATTCTTGTAATTTCTGGCGAATTTCCGCCGGAAAGCGCACCGCGCGCCCGCTGCCATCCATCACCGCCACCCGAAACACGCCAGTAAAAATCAGCTCTTCCCCGCGCACCACCCGCTGGGTCATCTCTAGCGAGGCCCCGCCAAGCTTGCTGGTTTCAGTCTCCACCACCAGTTTATCCCCGTAAATCGAGGGCTTATGGTAATCCGCCTGCACGCTTTTAACCGCAAAAACCAGCCCCTTGGCCTTCATCTCCAACTGGTCAATCCCCATATCCCGCACCGCATCCGAGCGGCCACGCTCGGCAAATTTCAGGTAATTCGCGTAATATACGATCCCCGCCATGTCGGTATCTTCGTAATATACGCGCAGATTATGAATAAATTTCATCTGGTTCTCCGTAGGGTGCGTGGTCCTCCACGCACCTTCCCACACCCCAAAGCGCGAGGCAATCCCCGCCCCCTAAAACGGCAGCCCCACGTAATTCTCCGCCAAGGACCGCAGCGCGCTTTCAGAGGATAGCAAATAATCCAGCTCCGTCTGCTGCAAGCGCTTATCAAAGCCGCTTTGGTCAGGGAAATCATGTAACAGCCCCGTCATCCACCACGAAAACCGCTGGCCTTTCCAGACCCGCGCCAGTGCTTTATCGGAGTAGTTCTCCAGCCCCGCGTCCTCTCCCTTTTGGTAGTAGTCGAGCAGCGCATGGTAGAGGTAATAAATATCCGAGGCCGCGCTATTAAGCCCCCGCGCCCCGGTGGGCGGCACGATATGCGCGGCATCCCCCGCGAGGAACATTTTGCCATAGCGCATCGGCTCGGCCACGTAAGAGCGCAGTGGCGCGATGCTTTTCTCGATCGAAGGCCCCGTGATCAGGCTCTTTGCCACCTCGGCGGGCAACCGATTTTTTAGCTCCACCCAGAAGGCGTCATCGGGCCAATCCTCCACCGTATCGCTCAGCGGCACTTGGATGTAGTAGCGGCTTAAACTTTGCGAGCGCATCGAACACAAAGCAAAGCCGCGTGGGTGCTTGGCATAAATAAGCTCCGGCGAAACCGGCTTGGTTTCAGTTAGCACCCCAAGCCAACCAAACGGATACACCCGTTCAAATTCGGTAATCTCATCCGCCGGAATCGCCTTGCGGCTGACTCCGTGGAAGCCATCGGCCCCGATGATAAAATCACACTCCAGCCGCTGCGCCTCGCCGTTGAGCGTGTAGGTGAGGAAAGGCGCGCCCGTCATGTCATTGGGTTGCACATCAACAGCCCCATGCACCACCTTACCCCCCATCTTTTCCCGCGCCTCGTAAAGGTCCCGCGTGAGCTCGGTTTGGCCATAAACCACCACGGATGACCCCGTTAACCCCTGCAAATCGATCCGGCTTTTGCCGCCGCCATGGGCAATGTAAAACCCGCCATGCAGTTCGCCCTCGGCCTCCATCCGCACACCGCATTCCGCCTCACGCATCAGGTCAGCAAAGCCCTGCTCCAGCACCCCCGCCCGAATGCGCCCGAGCACATAATCGCGGCTGTGCTTTTCCAGCACCACGTTATCAATGCCCTTCAGGTGTAGAAGTTGTGAGAGCAACAGCCCCGACGGCCCGCCGCCAATAATCCCTACTTGTGTTCGCATATCCGCCCCCTACTCAATGCATTCCAAAAGCATCGTCCCCGCGCCGGTGTTGGAGATCGGAATGTGGTAATTCTGCTGCAAGGCCCGCACATTGCCCAGCGCGCCCCGCATCATCATCCACATCAGGAATTCGGTGCCCTGCGCCCCCGCTTGGCGCACCAGCTCATGGCGCGAAATTTTGGTCAGCGCTTCAGGGTCGCTAACGATTTTCTCCATGCACATCTGGTCAAATTCTTTATTGATAAACCCCGCGCGCGCCCCATCAAGCTGGTGGCTCAGCCCGCCGGTGCCCAGCACCACCACGCTTATATCCTCAGGGTAATCCCGTATCGCCGCGCCCAGCGCCTTGCCAAAATCCAGCGCCCGCTTCAGGGTCGGAATCGGGTGCTGCACGGTGTTGGCGCTAATCGGAATGGCGGGCGGGTGGTTGCCGTCTGGCCAAAAAAGCTGCATCGGCACGGTAAAGCCGTGGTCCACAGCCAGCTCTTGGCAGGAGGTAATGTCAAACTCCCGCTCGACCATGCCCTCGATAATATGCCATGAAAACTTGGCGTCGCCCCTAAAAGGCGGCAGTTTGGGCAGGCCCCAGCCCTCGTCCTCATTGCGGTATTCATGCGCCGCGCCAATGGCAAAGGTCGGCATTTTATCAAGGAAAAACCCCAGCCCGTGGTCATTATAAATGTTGATCACCACATCGGGCTTGGTGCGCGCCAGCCAGTCCCTTATCGGCGGGTAGGCATCAAAAAACGGCTTCCAGTAGGGCTCCTGCTCCAGCCCGCCCGCGATCGCCTTGCCCACTGCTGGAATGTGAGATGTGGTGATCCCCCCGAGTATCCGCGCCATCTCTAATCCCCCGCCCTGAGTAGTTTTTCCTTAAACGCATCCACGCTCAGCCCGGTTTGCTGCGCACCAATATCCTGCATGTTCATCTTGAATATCCCTGCGAATTTGGCGAGGTAATAGATATTCCCCCCCGCTTTGATCATCTCCAGCACGTTCTTGTTACGGCAGGCCTGCTTTTGCGCCTCGTTCAGGCCGAAGCGCTCAAAATATGCCTCGGGGTCAGTCAAATAAACCGCCCGCGCCTCGGCCCCGTTAAACGAGTAGCACATTTTATTCAGCGCATAGCCCTTCATCGCCATTTCACCATCAAAAAACGTGGTGCCTTCAATCGGGGTGTGGGCGTCAATATCCATCATCTTTTAAGCTCCTTCAG
>JAJRRX010000025.1 GCA_024279075.1 Alphaproteobacteria bacterium
GCCGTGAAATAGGGCTGCCCGGTGGCGGCTGGAACGGTGGCGCATGGCAAAACCTTATTATGCCGGTGATTGCGCTTTCCACAAGCTACATGGCCTCGATTTCGCGCATTACCCGCTCCAGTATGCTTGAAGTGCTCAATTCCAACTATATCCGCACCGCCCGCGCCAAGGGCTTGCCCGAGCGCACGGTGATTATTCGCCACGCCCTCAAGCCCTCGCTGGTGCCGTTGATCTCATATCTCGGCGTGGCTTTTGTGGGCATGATCACCGGCTCTGTGGTGATTGATATTTACTTTTCCACCGGCGGCATGGGGCAAGCCTTTGTGAACTCTGCGCTCAACCGCGACTATTCGGTGATGATGGGCATCACCATTCTGGTGGGCGCGCTCACCATTCTTTTCGCCCTTCTGGCTGACCTGCTCTATGCATGGGTTGACCCGAAAATCCGGTATTGAGGGAGGCTGTTATGAACACATCTGAAGTAAAAGGCCGCTCGCTCTGGTCAGACGCCCGCCGCCGGTTTTTCCAAAACAAAGCTGCGGTTGCTGGGCTAATCGCGCTGACCCTCATCGTCCTCATCTCCTTCATTGGCCCTTTCTTTGCTGTTTGGAGCAACGAGACGATTGATTGGGACGTAATGGGCAGCGCCGCCACCCTTGGCCAGCCAAGCTTTGCCTCCGGCCACTATTTTGGCACCGATGATCTTGGCCGTGATCTTTATTCGCGGGTGCTGCAAGGCACACGGGTTTCACTAATGGTTGGGGTGATTGGCGCGGGTATTTCGGTGCTGGTGGGCACGATATACGGCACGGTTGCGGGCTATGTTGGCGGGCGGACAGACCAGATCATGATGCGGATTGTCGACATCCTTATGTCCATCCCCTTTATGTTTGTGATCATCCTGCTGCTGGTGGTTTTTGGCCGCTCTATTGGCATGCTGTTCCTTGGCATCGGCCTGCTTTCATGGCTGGATATGAGCCGGATTGTGCGCGGGCAAACCCTGACCTTGAAAAACAAAGAGTTTGTCGAGGCGGCGCGGGCTACAGGCGTGAGCACTACCACGATCATCCGGCGCCACATTATTCCCAACCTGCTTGGCATCGTTGCCATTTACGCCACGCTGCTGGTGCCAGCCATGATCCTGACCGAAAGCTTTATTTCCTTCCTTGGCCTTGGCGTACAAGAGCCGCTCACCAGTTGGGGGGCGCTGATTTCCGAGGGTGCGGGCACTATTCGATATGATACCGAGTGGCAGCTCATCGCCCCGCTGATCTTCTTTGTCATAACGCTCTTTAGCTTTTTCTTTATTGGTGACGGCTTGCGGGACGCGCTAGACCCGAAGGACAGGTAAGCCATGAACATTCTTGAGGTAAAAAACCTGAGCGTGACCTTTGACACCCCCGACGGGGATGTGCATGCGGTGAAAGACGTGAGCTTTAAGCTTTGGGAGGGCAAGACCCTTGCGATTGTCGGCGAGAGCGGCTCGGGCAAGAGCCAATCGGCCTTTGCGATGCTGGGCTTGCTGCCCAAAAACGGCCATGCGGCAGGGTCCGTCAAGTATATGGGGAACGAGATTCTCAATCTCCCCGAGGCGGAAATGAACAAATATCGCGCCAATGAAATTGCGATGATCTTTCAAGATCCGATGACCTCGCTCAACCCCTATATGCGGATATCAAAGCAGCTCACCGAGGTGCTTATCCACCATAAAGGCATGAGCAAACGCGAGGCTTTAGGGGAGAGCATCCGGATGCTCGATGCGGTGCAGATCCCTGATGCGGCCAACCGCGTGCACATGTATCCGCACGAGTTTTCCGGCGGGATGCGCCAGCGCGTGATGATCGCGATGTCGCTGCTTTGCGGGCCCAAGCTGCTGATTGCGGATGAGCCGACCACGGCGCTTGATGTAACCGTACAAGCCGAGATCATGGACCTGCTCATTGACTTGCAAGAAGATTTTGGCATGGCCATCATCCTGATCACCCATGATATGGGCATTGTGGCGGGCACCTGTGAGGACACATTGGTGATGTTTGGCGGCAATGTGATGGAATATCGCCCGACGATAGACCTGTTTGAAAACCCGCAGCACCCTTACACCAAGGGCCTGCTAGAGGCGGTGCCACGGCTGGATGTAGACGTGCAAACGCTGTCCACCGTGTCCTATGACTTCCTTGAAGGAGGCAAAAAATGAGCGAGCCGATTTTGAGCGTTAGGGACATGAAGGTCTGGTTTGACGTGCGCGACGATGAGGCGGGCGGGATATTTCCCAAAACCAAAAAGCTAAAGGCGGTTGATGGTGTTTCGTTTGACCTGATGCCGGGGGAGACTTTGGGGATTGTTGGCGAAAGTGGCTGTGGGAAGTCGACGCTGGCGCGGAGCATTATTCGGCTGGTGAAGGCGACCTCTGGTGAGGCGATTTGGATGGGGCGCGACCTGCTGAAGCTGTCGGATGCCGACATGCTGGCGGTGCGCAAAGACATCCAGATGATCTTTCAAGACCCCCTCGCCTCGCTAAACCCGCGCATGACCTGCGGCGAGATTATCGCCGAACCGCTGAAAACCCACTTTAAGGGTATGGGCAAAGCCGAGCGCCGTGAAAAGGTGAGCATGATGCTGGAAAAGGTCGGGATGGACCCGGCCCAGATCAACCGTTATCCGCACGAGTTTTCCGGCGGCCAATGCCAGCGTATCGGCATTGCGCGGGCGCTGATCACCAACCCGAAGCTTATTATTTGCGACGAGCCGGTATCCGCACTCGATGTTTCGGTGCAAGCGCAGGTGGTGAACCTGCTGATGGGTCTGCAAGAGGAGCTCGGGATATCGCTCCTGTTCATTGCGCATGACCTTTCCGTCGTGAAGCATATCAGCGACCGGATTATGGTGCTTTACTTTGGCAACGTCGTAGAAATCGGCACCGCGCAGCAGGTGATCGAGGACCCGCAGCACGAATACACCCAAAAGCTGATCGCCTCGGTGCCCATCCCCGACCCACGCAAAGAGATGGAGCGCCGCGAAATCCGGCGTGCAAAAAGAGCCGCAAGCTAGCCCTCCCGCCTGCTGGACGATTTTTCTGCGAAAAACACCAGCAATTGGGCATAGCCTCGGCTTCGCCATCGTCTCCAGCGTTTTCGGTTCACTATAATAATTTTATTGCCATTCGCGTTTGAGCGTAGCGAAAGGCAGTGAATGGTAATTCAAATTGAACCGGAAGCGCAAACAGGGCCGTTGGGGCCGCGTTTTTTGACTGCAAAAACCTGCCTTAATCGAGGAGGCTTTAGCCTCCCGGAGGGAAAGGCAAGCTGGCTGGCTGGCGCGTTAAACCCGTTCATCCAACTGCCGCGCAAGGGCCACAGCCCCGTCAAGCGCGTTACCCAGCGGTGTGTGAGCCGCTTGCTGGTAGCGCTTGGGAAGCCGTGCGAGGAACACAGAGCCCAACCCACCGAGCATAGAAAAAGCTTTGGCAGGGTCAAAGCCAATGGCATCTAGGCTCTTACGGACAATCTCCGTGTGCTGCGCCATAATCGCTTCGGCATTGGCATCCTCCGCTTTGGCTGCCGCCACAATACGCGGGGCAATTTGGCCGAAATCTTTGGGGGTAAAGCTGCGCACCTGCTCAATAAGGCCCCGCGGTGAGCCTTGATATTCCTCGATTATTTCACGAGTCAGCGGGGAATGGGGCACAATATTGTCATAGGCCAGAATAGCCCTGTGCAGCATATCCCGCCCAAGCCGCGCGCCCGAACCATCGTCCCCCAGCCGAAAGCCCCAGCCACCAAGCTGGGTAAAAACGCCGGAAGAGCGGCGACCGTAGACAGAACCAGTGCCAAGCGCGCCGATAATGCCATCCGCCTCGCCAATGGCCCCAACAAGAGTTGTTTCAGCGTCAGAAATAATGTCAGCCTTGGCAAAAGGGAGCGTGGCCAGCAGTTGCGCCCGGAATTCCCCCAAATTTGCACCCGCAAGGCCAAGAACAGCTGTGGACCCAGCAATTTCACCCGCAGATATACCCGCATCATCAAAGGCTTGCGTAACAGCACTCAGGATATTGGCACGCGCGGCCTCAAGATTGGTAGCAATGTTTGCCGCCCCGCCTTTGGCCTGCCCAAGCAC
>JAJRRX010000519.1 GCA_024279075.1 Alphaproteobacteria bacterium
CCCCCTTTTCACGGGGTGAAAAATCTGCCAGCGTGCGCCTATGACCGATGATCTCCATAATTCCGTTTGGGAGCACCTTACGCCCCCCCGCCAACCTGCCGCAACCCTGCGGCGGAGCCTTGCAGCCGGTGTGGTCGTTATTGGCGGCGGCCTTACGGGGCTGAGCGCGGCCTATCATCTTGCTAAATCCGGCCGCAACGTCACGCTGATTGAGGGCCGGACCATCGGCTGGGGCGGTTCGGGGCGCAATAATGGGCAGGTTATTCCCACATTGGCCGCGATGGAGCCTGCTGCCATGGAAAGCCGCTACGGGAGCCGTGCCGAGGCCTTCATCCATATGGTGCGTGATAGCGCGGGCGAATTGTTTGATTTTATTCGCGCCCATGATCTGGATTGCGACGCCGCACAATCCGGCTGGTTCCAGCCTGCTCATTCGCCTGCGCACCTGAAGCTTTCCGAAGCCCGTGTAAACGCTTGGCAAAAACACGGTGCGCCTGCGGAGTTGTTGGATAAACCTACTGGCGACGCCTTACTTGGCTCCTCCCACTGGCATGGCGGGATGCTTAACCCGACAGGCGGCCACCTAAACCCGCTGAAACTTAGCCATGAGCTGGCCCGCCTTTGCCTTAAAGTGGGTGTGGATATCTATGAACACAGCCCCGCGACTTTTATTACCCGCCGCAACGATCAATGGGAGGTCACCACCCCTGATGGTTTGCTCACCGCTGACGCTGTGCTTTTGGCCACCAACGCCTATACCAGCCAAAATGTTGAGCCGCGCATAGAGCGCTCGGTGGTGCCGCTGACGGCCTACCAACTTGCGACCGCGCCACTGTCTGAGGCGCAACGCGCCGAGATCATCCCCGCCCGCCAAGCCATTTCAGACACAAGAGGCGACCTCTGGTATTTCCGCTACACCCTCGACCACCGCCTCGTCACTGGCGCGGCCCTGTTGCTCAAAGCAGGCGCAAAATCCCGCCTGCAAGCCCTGCTCAGGCAGCGCATGGAAACCGCCTTCCCGATGCTCACCCCGCTAACATTCACCCATGTCTGGAACGGTTTTGTCGGCATCACCACCGACTTCACCCCCCGCTTCCACGAGCTTGGCCCCAACTACTACGCCTTTACGGGCTACAATGGCCGAGGCCTCGCCCTCACCCTGCCCATTGGCCGCGAATTCGCCAATAAAATCAACGGCCAGACCTGCGCCCTGCCCTTTGAACCCCCGCGCGAAATCCCGCTGCACGGGCTTGTTAAGCGCGTCGCCCGCTCCCGCCTCATCCTCACCCGCCTTCAAGACAAACAAAGGTATAAGCCATGATCCCTATGATTGAAAAACGCCGTATTGAGGCCGAACTCGTGCGCGATTTTTACGAAGTGCTGCAAAAATCCATGTCCAAAACGGAAGCGCAAGAGATCATCCGCGCCGCCATCGCCAGCTCTGCCATCCGCCAAGGCGAAGCCCTAGCTGCCGAACTTGGCAAAGCGCCAAACCTCGCCGATTTCGACAGCCAATCCGCCCCGTGGTACGCCAATAACGCCCTAGAGCGCGACATCCTGCACGCCGCCCCCGACCGCATGGAGTATAACATCACCCGTTGCGCCTATGCTGCCATGTATAAGGAAATGGGCCTCCCTGAGATCGGCCATTTGCTGAGCTGCAACCGCGACGCCGCCTTTTGCGAGGGCTATAGCAAAGACATGGAGCTAACACGGACCCAGACGATAATGGAAGGCGCGGACCATTGTGATTTTCGCTATCGGATGAAGGAGTAGCGGACTGAGGGTTTTACATTTGCTAAGGAATTGCCTATAAAAAAACTATTGGTAAAGGACACAGAAAATGACCCTCGCAATGAAACGTACAAATGCTCAATGGACTGTCGAGATGATCGGCCGGTCCAAAGATGATGGTGCCATCTATGAAATGCACGAAGTTGCTACAGGTAAGACTAAAAAAATTATCGCTGATGGGGCAAGCACCGCAATCATGGAGCAACTGGCAAAAGATAAAATCGACATGCTGAAACGCCTTGCCGACCGATAGTGAGCATTACACAAGTAGCGGGCATTACATCGTCAAGTATACTGATGCCATCGCTGGCCATGAAATGGTTATTTTGGTTTCGGGTGGCCGAAGTGGTGTATTAAACGAATCCAGTTTGCTTTCAGCTCTTGCCCGACCATATTGTGGGTATTTTGATACGCTTGAAGAAAAAGCCGCCACTTTAATGGAGGCCATCATTCAAAATCACGGGTTTGTAGATGGCAACAAGCGAACGGCGGTTTTTCTTTTGTTTTACTTCGCCACGTTGAGCAAATATTCAATTTCTCCTATTGAAGACGAAGAAAATATAGATTTGGAATTGGAAAACATGGCTGTAGCAATGGCTTCTGGTCAGGTTGACTCAAAAACCGTGGCCCAGTGGTTGCGCCCTCGCCTCAAACCACTCTAACCCCTTGCATTCCCCCCCAACCCCGCTATAACCCCCCAATCCCCCGCAATCACTGATCGCGGATGCCTCTCGTATGCGGATGGGGGATGTTCAAAGCCGCATTTTGAAGCACGCTTAAATGAAGGAATATGATATGGCTCTTTATGAGCATGTTATGATCGCGCGTCAGGACCTGTCCAACACGCAAGCCGAGG
>JAJRRX010000520.1 GCA_024279075.1 Alphaproteobacteria bacterium
CAGCGCCCGCAGGCCCGGTGCCGTGCGCTCCAGCGCACCAGCAATAGCGGGGTCGGCGGGGTGGCCCGTCGCCTCAAGCAGTTTGGCCGACCATGTCAGCAACGTAAAGATTTCGGCCAGTGTTTCGGGCGTGCGGGTTGGGATGCGGCCATCATCGCCTATCCAACTATGGCAGGTTGCCGCCAGCCCATTTAGCGCGGGGCGAAGCGCATATTCGCAGCCCTCCAAGCTTAGCCCTGCATAGATCATTCCGGTGAGGGCCTCGAATTTTTCCAATCCGTCCGGCGTGGCTTTCCAGTTATTAGACAGAAAGTTCACCTGCCGCCCGAGGCTTTTGAACACAGCAGTGGATTGCTTGGGCGATAGCCCTTTGAGCAAAAACATCGCATGGGAGCACCAATAGATCACCCGCCGCCCCGCCAGCCGAGGCTCCCAGCCGATGGTATTGCCTTGGCCAAAAGCATCAATCCACTCCAGTAGCCACTTTTGCGCTTGTTTGCGGGCAGCTCCGTCGCCGATAGCGGCAAGATCATCAAGCCAGCCAAAGCTATGGGTGGCCTCCAGAAAGGCCGCGCTGGGGGGGCGCAGGTTCCAGATTGTGCTCTCTGGCCCCTCCACGATCTGCCCAGCAAAAATGAACTGCCCTGCCAAAAGCTGCTCGCCGCGCACAAAAGAGCCGATGGCACGGGGCTCGGGGTGGTGCAAAAAGCTACGCGGGGCGGTGCGCAGGCTTTTAAGGCTGGTAAAGCGCCAGCTTGGTTTTTTGGCAGGTTTAGCGTTGGGCATAGGGGATTCGCGCGTTGTGCTTGTGAGGCTTATTCTTAAGCGCTGCCTTGGCCAATGTCACCCTTGATATTGGCCAGCCAACTGACTTGTGATACAGCCTCGTTTGCATCGAGCTCCTGTTTTTGGCCGCGTGCAGGCACTCTACTAAACTAGTTTAGTAGAGTGCCTTGCGGCACGGAATTTTATTTTATAATCAATGTGTTAGAACAATATTTTACTTATGGTTTTCGGCGAAGTTTGGCGATGTAAAACCCGTCCATCCCGCCACGCTCGGCCCAGTAATCAGGCCGCAAGCGCAGCCCGCCATTGGCATCCATCCAATCAGGGTCCAGCCCCTCGGCCTTGGCTTCAATCTGCTCAAAATCGGGGTGGGTCGCCAGAAATGCTGCAACTTGCTCCTCCCCCTCTTCGGGGAAAAGCGAGCAGGTGCAATAGATGATTTCGCCCGCTGGCTTCAGCCACTTAGAGGCCTCGGCCAGCATGTCCTTTTGCAGGTTCAACAGCGTGCTGAGCGACAGGTCCTTCTTGGCATAAGGCAGGTCTGGGTGGCGGCGGATGGTGCCGGTGGCGGAGCATGGCGCGTCTAGCAAGATGGCGTCATATTGCTTGGAGGGGGTGTAATCCAGCGCGTCGGAGACCACGACCTTTGCTTTTAGTTCCACGCGCGCGAGGTTTTCGCGCACGCGCTCCATGCGGGCGGGGGACAGGTCGAGCGCCGTGACATCGCCACCAGCGGCGGCGAGCTGCATGGTTTTACCACCGGGGGCGGCGCAGAGGTCGAGCACCACTTTGCCCGTGAGGTCTCCAAAGAGTTTGGCGGGAATGGCAGCGGCGGCGTCTTGCACCCACCATGCGCCCTCGTCAAAGCCCGGCATGGCGGAGATTTGGCCCCAGTCTTTGAGGCGCAGGCTGCCCGTGGGCAGAAGTTCGGCCTCCAAGGCCTCCCGTAAGGCTTCAACATCCACGCTTGGGTGCAGCGAAATATCGAGCGGTGCGCCTGCTTCGTGGGCGGCTTCAAACGCCGCCACAGCTTTACGACCATAGGTTTTGGCGAAGGGTTTGGCGAGGTGGGCAGGCAGCGGTGTTGGGTCTAGGTCGGGCCACATCTCCGGGCCATGCTCAGAAACGCGGCGGGCCACGGCATTGGCTAGGCCAGAAAGATGCTGGGTTTGGTGGTTGTTTTTCACCAAACGCACAGCGGCATCAACGGCGGCATGGGGGGCGATGCCATGCACAAGCATTTCGCAAGCCGCCAGCCGCAGGGCATTGCGCGCGTAAATCGGCGGCTCTTTTTGCAAAAACTGGTCCAGTACCGTGTCTATCCGGCCAAGATAGCGCAGGGTATCGCTCGCAAGGCTCTGGGCGCGGGCCTTGCCTTGAGGCGGCAAGCTGGCCAATGGCCCACTGCTGGATTGGATCAGGTCCGAAAGCAGCCGCCCTTCTTCGATCACACCTTTAAGCAAGTTAGCCGCCGCGAGGCGCGGGGCAAATCCGGGAACAGCCATACAAATCTCCTATTTCAACCTCGCATTACCCCAATGCCGCCCGAACGCAAAGCCGATTCTCCTTGCGCGCGGCGGCCTTCCGGCATTATTTACCCCTATGGACAAAGAAACCCGCGTAAAAGAAGCCGCCGCCCGCGCGCTGCAAGAGGCCGAGGCCCGCAAAGCCAAAGCCAAACCGCTTGATTTGGCGGAGGAGCTGGGCGGGCGCGACGGGCCGGAGCCAGTGCGCTTTGGTGATTGGGAAAAAAAGGGCATTGCGAGCGATTTTTAGGCGATGCGTGCCTGAAGGTTCCGCAAAAAATTTCTTGCAATCTATCGGGCTTCCGCTGAAAGTGCGCCTTTGATTGCAATTAATTAAGGATTTTACATATGCGCTTTCTTCTTCTCTTTTTCACCCTGTTTTCCCTTCCGCTGCACGCGCAAGAGCTGCTGCCAAAATACCAAGTTTTGGGCTATGTTGACCTCGTTATGGAGGGCGAAGAGCGGCGATACCCTGTTTTTGCAATGGAAGATCGGTCTTTTGCCAATAAGTACCTGCTACGCCGAGAGGGCGGGATGTTCAAATACAGGATTACCGGCTGGAGTGTGCGCGAGGACGGGGAGTGGGATTTCCCGATGATTTCGATTGATATTACCACACATGACGAAGACATGTTTCGCTCGACATATATTGTATATGCAACAGAAACTTACCGCAGTGATTACGTTTTTAGGTCATCAACCAACGACCAAACGGCTTTTTATGGCGAGCTGGTTGAGGGGGAAAACGGCTTGGTTGAGTTCGAATTTCGCGGTCAGTTGGTGCATTATGATGTTGACGCAGATGCCGGTATATTCACCCCTCAAGAGGGCAAGGCCCCTGTTGATATTACGGGTAGTGTGAGCGTGAGGATACCGGAAGTGTATCGCGAGGATTAAGCCTATCGCGCTGTATTCCCGCCGCTGGTAAAAAGTTTAAGAGCCTCCGGCGGGGATAATTGGGCAATTTGGAATGCGGGCTTGCTTTATCCTTCGTGCGCTTCTTCTTAGCTTTTAACAGCGGTTGATGAGTTGCAAATTGATCATCCACCGAATTTTCGACGGGCCGCGTGCGCTGAACGAGGCCGAGGCCCGCAAGACCAAAGCCAAACTGCTCGAATTAGCGGAGGAGCTTGGCGGGCGCGATGACCCAGAACTTGTGCGCTTAGATGGCTGGGGAGAAAAAGGTATTGCGAATGATTTTTAGGCGGTGCCTCCCACGGCGAGTCTGCGCATACACCTCTTGATTTCAAAGTCGCTTCCGCCGACAATACATTTTTGATCGCAAATATTAAGGATATTGTCTATGCGTTTTCTGCTTCTCTTTCTCACGCTGTTTTCCCTCCCATCACACGCACAAGAAATGCTGCCTGAATACCAAACCTAGGCTATATAGATTTGGTTATGGAGGGCGAGGAGCGGCGATTTCCCATTGTGGCCACTGCTGAGCGGTCTTTTGCCAAGAAATATGAGCTTAGCCGGGAAAACGGTATTTTCAAAATCAGGCTGGCCGGGGTGACCCCGAGCCAAAACGGACATTGGGAGTTTCCGATGTTTTCGATTGATATAACCACCCATGAAATGGAGATGTTTCGCACAATTTATATTAGCTATTCCACTGAGTCCTTCCGGAATGACTATATATTCAGGGCGTCAACTGAAGACCAGACCGCGGTTTATGGCGAACTGATTGAGGGTGAAAACGGCTTGGTAGAGTTTGAGTTTCGCGGCCAGCTTGTGCATTATGATGTCGGCCCGGAATCGCGAATAGCTACCCCGCAGGCGGGCAAGACACCGGTTGAAATTACGGGGCGGGTGAGCGTCACGATACCCGAAGAATACCGCGAGGATTAAGCCTATCGCGCTGTATTCCCGCCGCTGGTAAAAAGTTTAAGAGCCTCCGGCGGGGATATTTGGACAAAGTAGAATGCGGGCTTGCCTTTCGCCGCGTGCGCTTCTATATAGCTGTTAACAGCGGTTGATGAGGTCCAAACTTATCACCACCGAAATTTTGACGGGCCGCGCGCCCGTTTTTTTGTGCCTGAAAGGCTGAATATGTCTGACCTGATTGCCTCTTCCGCCATTGATCGGCGGCTGGCTGAAATTGTAACCCCCGTGATCGAGGGGCTGGGCTATGAGCTGGTGCGCATTCGCTTGATGAGCGGAAAGCGGGTTAGCTTGCAAATTATGGCCGATAAGCCCGAAGGCGGGATTGTGGTGGATGATTGCGCGAAAATCTCTACCGCCGTTTCAGCGGTGCTGGATGTGGAAGACCCGATTGAGGATGAGTACGCGCTGGAGGTTTCTAGCCCTGGCATTGACCGGCCTTTGACGCGGCTGAAAGATTTTGAGATGTTTAACGGCTATCAGGTGAAGCTGATGACGCATGACTTGATCGAGGGTCGTAAGCGCTTTTCGGGTGAGTTGCGGGGGGTTGAGGGTGGCGAGATTCTGATCGAGATCAGTGAGGGCACCATTGGCCTGCAATTTGACTGGCTGTCCGAGGCTAAGTTGCTGCTTACGGATGAACTTATCGCCGAGAGCCTGAAGGCCCGCAAAAAAGCCGGCGTGATTAAAGAAGAATTTGACGAGGTAGACACCTCGGAAACCGAAGAGGACTAGATAATGGCAATTACCAGTGCAAACCGCCTAGAGCTATTGCAAATCGCTGAGGCCGTGGCCCGCGAAAAGCTGATCGAACCCAACCTCGTGATCGAGGCGATGGAAGACAGCTTGGGCAAGGCTGCCAAATCCCGCTATGGCGCTGAGTATGACATTCGCGCCCATATCGACCGCAAAACCGGCGAGCTGAGCATGGAGCGCTGCCGCACAGTGGTGGAAGATGAAGAGTATGAAAACACCTTCACCGAGCTGACGCTGGAAGAGGCGCGTGAGATTGATGCGGATGCCGAGATTGGCACTGTGCTTTCGGATGCCCTGCCACCGATGGATTTTGGCCGGATCGCGGCGCAATCCGCCAAACAGGTGATTATGCAGAAGGTGCGCGAAGCCGAGCGTGAGCGCCAGTTTGACGAATTTAAGGACCGTGTGGGTGAGATCATCAACGGCGTTGTTAAGCGCGTTGAGTATGGCAATGTAATTGTCGATGTGGGCCGTGGCGAGGCGATTTTGCGCCGTGACCAGCTAATCAACCGCGAGCCTTTCCGCACTGGCGACCGTGTGCGCGCCTATATCCGTGATGTGCGCGCCGAAGTGCGCGGGCCACAGATTTTCCTTTCTCGCACCGCGCCAGAGTTCTTGGCCGAGCTGTTCAAAATGGAAGTGCCGGAGATTTATGACGGCATTATCGAGATTAAAGCTGTGGCGCGGGACCCCGGTTCGCGCGCAAAAATCGGCGTTATCTCCAATGATAATTCTATTGATCCTGTGGGGGCCTGCGTTGGTATGCGCGGTTCGCGCGTGCAAGCTGTGGTTTCCGAGCTTCAGGGCGAAAAAATCGACATTATCCCGTGGAACGAGGACGCGCCGACCTTCTTGGTGAACGCGCTTCAGCCCGCCGAAGTTTCCAAAGTTATTCTGGATGATGACGCCGAGCGTATCGAGGTGATCGTGCCTGATGAGCAGCTCAGCCTTGCTATTGGCCGCCGTGGCCAAAACGTGCGCTTGGCTTCCCAGCTTACCGGCTTTGATATTGATATCATGACGGAATCTGACGAAAGCGAGCGCCGCCAAGCCGAGTTTGCTGCCAACACCAAAGTGTTTATGGATGCGCTGAATGTGGACGAGCTGGTGGCCCAGCTGCTGGCCTCCGAGGGCTTCACCTCACTGGAAGAGGTGGCCTATGTGGACGCCGACGAGATGCTGACCATTGAAGGCTTTGACGCCGAAACCGTGGAAGAGCTGCAAGCCCGCGCACGGGAAAGCATTGATGAAGCCAATGCAAAGTTCGTCGAAAAGGCCCGCGAGCTTGGCGTTGAACAGAGCTTGTTTGACTACGAAGGCCTGACCCCGCAAATGTTTGTGGCGCTGGCTGAAGATGGCATTAAAACACTGGAAGATTTCGCGCAATGTGCCGACTGGGAGCTGGCCGGTGGCTACACCACCGTTGATGGCCAGCGCGTGAAGGATGACGGCTTGCTGGAGAAGTTTGACGTCGGCCTAGAAGAAGCACAAGCGATGGTGATGAACGCCCGCGTAATGCTCGGCTGGTTGACGCAAGAAGAGCTGGACGCGCAGAACGCCCCAGAAGAGGAAGAAACTGACGACGAAGCCACACCGGAGGCCGAAGCTTAATGGCTTCGGAACTTGGATATGACGCGCGGTGGGCAGCAAAAAGACCGAAGTGAGACCAGACGCAAGTGTATTGTGTCTGGTGAAGTCTGCCCGACTGACGAGCTAATCCGGTTTGTGGTTGGCCCTGAAGCCAAAATCTACCCTGATCTCGGGCAAAAGCTGCCCGGGCGCGGGATCTGGGTGAAGGCGGATCGGGCGTCTATTGAGAAAGCGGTCAGCAAAGGTTTGTTTTCGCGCGGGGCCAAAATGAAGGTCTCAGTAGATCCAGTGCTGGCGGACCAAGTAGATTCACTGCTACGCCAGCGGTTGTTGCAAGCGGTTTCCATGGCCCGCAAAACAGGGCGCGCGCTTTGCGGCCTTGAAAAAGTAAAAGCAGCGCTGGTTTCAGGCGAGGCAGACGTGCTTTTGCAAGCATCTGATGGCTCCGAGCGCGGAAAATCGGCTTTACGGCCACCAAATGGAGAAGATTCTCGAATTGAGGCCCTTTCAGGGCGCGAATTGGGTTTGGCTTTTGGGCGAGATAATGTGATACATGCCGCGATATTGTCTGGCGGGTTCACGGATCGAGTCCGTTTTGAAGCGGGGCGCCTGAAAGCGCTCGGCAAAACGGTATGATTGACCCTCGGGTCAGACAGG
>JAJRRX010000521.1 GCA_024279075.1 Alphaproteobacteria bacterium
GCCCATTTCCCTGCTTGCATCACCTGCCCACACGCGCTATCCATCCGCTGCACTAAAGGGGTTTAGCTCAGTTGGTAGAGCGACGGTCTCCAAAACCGTAGGTCAAGAGTTCGAGCCTCTTAGCCCCTGCCAGTGCATCTCGAAAAATCATTATTCTGCGGCTTGTGGAAGTGGCCGCGCGGGCTGGCGCAGAGCGGCCAACAAGGTCTCGCGGGTTTTGGCGGCGGCCTCGGCGTTTCGCATTTTCACATGGCCAAAGCCTTTGATGCTCAGCGGCAAGCGCGCCAGCGCCAACACCGCTTCGCGGTTGGTGTCGAGCTTCGCTTCTATCTCTTTCATGTCCTTTTGATACTCTTTAATCAAGGCCCGCTCCATTTTACGCTCGGCGGAATAGCCAAACGGATCAAACGGCGTGCCGCGCAGCCGCTTGAACTTGGCCAGCAGCTTAAAGCGCCCCATCATGCTCGGTCCATATTCCTTTTTAATCAGGTGACCAGCCGCGTCTTTTTTGCTGAAAAGCGGCGGCGCGAGGTGGAACCTGATGGCTTTGACGTTGTCAAAATTGGCCTCAACAGCGGTTTCCAGCGTTTCCATATGCAACCGCGCCACTTCGTATTCGTCTTTATAGGACAACAGCTTATGGTAACCTAGCGCCATGGCTTCGGCCAGCGCGGGGTCGCTCAGTTTGCCAATGCGCTTGCGATATTTGCGCACCAATCCGCCGCCTTGATACTTTGCGAGATGCTTGGCTCGCGTCTCGACGATCTGCTCAAGACTCGGGGTTTCATCCGCAACCCTAGCGGGTTGAACTTGCTCGGGGAAGGCCACCGCCCAGCGGCCAATTTGCAGGGCCTTCAGGTTGCCTTCAACTCCCGCTTTATTCAGCTCAATCGCCTTTTCCAAGGCTTCAAGCGAGAGCGGCAGCAGCCCCGCCTGCCATGCAGCACCCATCATCAGCACATTGGCATAAATCGCATCGCCGAGGTATTTTTCGGCCAAGGCCGTGGCATCCATCATGGCCAAAGCCTCGCCTCCAACCCGCCCTTCAATCGCCACTTCAAGCTGTTCTACGGGTAAGCTAAACTCGGTGTTCTTAGTAAATTCACCTGTGATGATTTGGTGGCTATTACACACCACACCCGTTTTTCCGCGTTGCATCAAGCTCAGGGTTCCCGGCCCAGCGGTCGTCACAATATCACCACCAATCACCGCGTCGGCCTCGCCCAATGCCACCCGCACCGCTTTGATATCTTGCGGATTTTCCGAAATACGGCAATGCACCAACACCGCGCCGCCTTTTTGCGCGAGGCCCGCCATTTCCATCATCCCTGCGCCCTTGCCCTCCAAATGCGCGGCCATGGCCAGCAGCGCTCCAACCGTCACGATGCCGGTGCCGCCCACGCCCGTTGCCACGATATTAAACGTGCCGTGTATCGCCGGAATCTTGGGCTGCGGCAGGTCCGGCAGGTCCAGCTCCGCTAAGGCAGGCTTCTTCGGAGTCGCTCCTTCCAGCGTCACAAAACTCGGGCAAAAGCCGTTCAGGCAGCTAAAATCCTTGTTGCAGGAAGATTGATCAATCATCCGCTTGCGGCCAAATTCGGTTTCCAGCGGCAGGATAGATACGCAGTTGCTCTGCGCCCCACAATCGCCGCAGCCCTCACACACGTCAGGATTGATAAATACTCGTTTATCAATGTCAGGGAACGTCCCGCGCTTACGGCGGCGGCGCTTCTCGGCAGCACAGGTTTGCACATAGAGAACCGCGGTTACACCCTCAATGCCCCGCAAATCCCGCTGCACACGGTCCAGCTCGGCCCGCTCGACCATCTCGACGCCCTTGGGGAAGGCGGACTTATCGACAACCTCCTTCTCGTCATACACGACCACCAGCTTCTTCACCCCCATCGCCACTAGTTCAGCCGCAATGCGGGGGGCGTCCAAACCGCCCTCGTTGGCCTGCCCGCCGGTCATTGCCACCGCGTCATTATAAAGCACTTTATAGGTGATATTGGTGCCAGCCGCTAAAGCCGCTCGAATGGCAAGGCTGCCGGAGTGGTTATAGGTGCCATCACCGATATTCTGGAACATATGGTTGGTTTTGCTGAACGGTGCCTCGCCGATCCAGTTCGCCCCTTCGCCGCCCATCTGGGTAAAGCCGAGCGTATCCCTGTCCATCCATTGCACCATGTAGTGGCAGCCAATGCCTGCATAAGCGCGGGAGCCATCAGGAACTTTGGTGGAGGAATTATGCGGGCAGCCGGAGCAGAAATAGGGAATGCGCTGGGCCAAGGGCGCTGAATTATCGGGCAAAGATGCGGCCTGTAGCGCCGCCGTAGCGGCTTTTAACTTGTCATTACAAGCGCCTTCCTCGGTCAGAGTCTCCGCCAGCTTCTTGGCCACCAAGATCGGATTAAGCGCGCCTTTCACCGTAAATAACAGCTCTCCGTTTTCCTTTTTCCAGCCAATTACCCGCCGCCCGTTACGGTCATTAAATATAGCTTCCTTGATCTGCACTTCCAGCAGCTTGCGCTTTTCCTCCACCACAATAATCAGCTCAAGCCCCTCGGCCCATTCGCGAAATGATTGCATATCCAGCGGCCAAACCATCGCCACCTTATAGGTGGTAATCCCCAGCGCCTCGGCCTGCGCTTCGTCAATCCCAAGCACTTCCAGCGCGTGGGCTGTATCGAGCCAGCTTTTGCCAGATGACACAATGCCGATGCGCGCATCTGTTTTGCCGTGCATGCGTTTATCAAGGCGGTTCGCCCGCCCAAAAGCCTCAGCGGCAAAGCGTTTATAGTCATGTATGCGAGCCTCCTGCTCGGCGCGGTCATCGGCGAGGCGGATGTTCAGCCCCCCTTCGGGCATCTCGAAATCGTCGGGCAATTTCACCTGCACGCGGTCGGCACTGGCATCGACAACCTGCGTTACTTCGATGGTATCCTTCAGCGCTTTCAGCCCGACCCACGCCCCGCAATAGCGGCTGAGGGCATAGCCATAAATGCCGTAATCCAGCATTTCCTGCACCCCTGCGGGTGACAGAATCGGCATCATAGCATCAACAAAAGCAAACTCGGA
>JAJRRX010000522.1 GCA_024279075.1 Alphaproteobacteria bacterium
CGAATAGATCGATTCAGACACTACAATATTGCGCATCGCAATCTCGGCATTGGCGGTTTCAAAGCTGCCATGGTCAACAGTCGGGGTTGAAAGATTAAGCCGGAACTGGTCAAGCGACAGATCAAACGGTGGCAAAGGCATACCATCAATGTTGAACTCGCTAAAGGAATATTGGGTTGCGCCAACTTCTTCCAGAATGTTTAAATAGCCGTTTTCGGCCCGTATGGCGATCGTTGTGCCCGCAGAGTTGCCCGTATAAGCAACGCGCATATCAGGGTTGCTGATTTTGGCCGAAGCAGAGGCCGCACCCGCGCTGAGCTCAAAAAAAGCGGTGGTCTTGCCGGAGAGATAATCCATAAACAGGGCTTCGTTGTCATCCGCGACAATCTGGAAGGCCATTCTAAGATCAGCCATTTGGCCAGTGCTGGCAAATTGGCCATCGCGATCAGCGTCGATATCATAGTTCATATCAAGGCTTGCAAGGCTGGTAACGCCGGAGAGCAGCATGCTGGCTTGCGTCAGGGAAACCGTTTGGCTAAAATCGGAAAATACAATATCCAGCGCCTTGATGATCGGGTCGGCAGGGTTGTCAGACGCAAAACCAAGGCTCGCAGCCATCACCGAAAAGTTAAGTACCGGCGCGCTTTGGCCACTGGTAATGCCATCAAGCGTGATCACCAAACCATCATTTGAGATATTAATGATATGTGGGCCGGTATCGGGGTCATTAATCGTGAGCGTTGCCGAAGGAGAAAGCGTAAAGGTAACCTGCCCCGGTGTGGTGGCGGATGGCACACCTTTGATCCAGTCCGCGCTGATCGAGGCTTTGTCTCGGGGCGCGATCATGTTAAAGCCCACCAACTCTACCGAGCCATCAGGGCCGACATTGCGCTGGTCAAAAGAAACGGTGGCCCCTTGGCTTCCCATCATGGCAAGGATGCCCTCGGAGAAACCGGCAAAATCGTCTTGGGCCGCTACGGGGGCGGCAAAGCCGAGGGCGAGGGCCGTTGTGGCCATTAAAATGTGTTTTTTCATAATGTTCTTTCCTACTGGTTGAAGAATCGACTATAAGTCTACTCTTGGTTAAATACGCAATCAATGCTTAATAGATAAACCCTAGGTTGTCAAAGCACATAACGCGAAATATCGCTGCTGCGGCTAAGCTCGCCGAGGTGTTTTTCTACAAATTCGGCATTCACAACTACGTGATCGCCACTTCGGTCGGGGGCCTCAAAGCTGAGCTCCTCAAAAACCCGTTCCAAAACTGTGTAAAGCCGCCGCGCGCCGATGTTTTCGACAGACAAGTTAACGTCAGCGGCAATCTTTGCCAGCGCTGCAATGCCCTCTGTGGAAAACTCCACTTTTACCTCTTCGGTAGCCATCAGGGCGGTATATTGCAGGGTCAGCGCATTGTCGGTTTCGGTGAGGATCCGCACAAAATCCTCTTCTGTCAGTGCCCGAAGCTCTACCCGTATTGGTAAGCGCCCCTGAAGCTCCGGTAGCAAATCACTCGGCTTGGCGATGTGAAACGCACCCGAGGCGATAAACAGGATATGGTCAGTTTTTACCGGTCCGTATTTGGTGGAAACGGTGGTGCCCTCAATCAACGGCAGCAAATCCCGCTGCACACCTTCGCGGGAGACATCACCACCACGCGCATCAGAGCGCGCGCAGACTTTGTCAATTTCATCCAGAAAAACAATGCCTTGCTGCTCAACGGCTTCAATGGCCTTTTTGTTAACCACCTCTTCGTCCAGCAATTTATCGGCCTCTTCGGCAACCAGCAGCTTGTAGCTATCCGCCACCTTTACCTTGCGCTTTTTGGTGCGTCCGCCAAACGCCCCGCCAAACATTTCGCCAATGTTCAGCATACCCATGCCAGCTCCCGGCTGGCCCGGAATGTCCATCATCTGCATGGGGTTAGAGGTATCTGAAAGCTCCAACTCGATCTCTTTATCGTCCATCAACCCATCGCGCAGCTTTTTGCGAAACATATCGCGAGTTTGCTCGCGGGATTCATTTCCTGCAAGCGCATCTATCACTCGCTCCTCGGCGGCGCCGTGGGCTTTGGCCTCCACATCCTCCCGCATCCGCTCGCGGGTCATCAGAATAGCGCCATCCACGAGGTCACGCACGATCTGCTCCACATCGCGGCCCACATAGCCCACTTCGGTAAATTTTGTGGCCTCGACCTTGAGAAATGGCGCATTTGCAAGCTTGGCCAAGCGGCGGCTGATCTCGGTTTTGCCAACACCCGTTGGCCCGATCATTAAAATGTTTTTCGGATACACCTCGTCACGCAAATCATCGTTCAGCCGTTGCCGCCGCCAGCGGTTACGCAGGGCCACAGCCACAGCGCGCTTGGCATCATTCTGGCCGATGATAAAGCGGTCAAGCTCAGATACGATTTCGCGGGGGGTTAGGTCTGTCATGCTTTTTCCACATAAGGAGGGAGGCGCTTTTTGAGCGGGAAATTCGGAATTGCGTTCATAATGGCCGCGCGAATGGGTGCCCACCATGTGCCGAGCACGGTGATAAACACCCCGAGGATCAGCAGTGTAGACATAAGCGCGCTAAAGCTGCCATCGCCCTCAAAGGCGGCAAATAGCAGATAAGCCATATAAAGAATGCCCGCCGTCAGGAAAGAGCGTCGATCAATGATCAGTGCAATCAGCGAGATCAGCCCCAGCGCGGCAGCGGTCAGGCCATATTGCCCGCTACTATAAAGGCTCATGCCCACAGTGTTTACAATCGCGATCGCCGCCAGCACATGCAGCCAAAAGCCCGAAGCGGCAAAGCGGCTCACGCGGTGCGGGTCGCGCATGTCAAAAAACATCGCAAGCAAAAAAGTGGCAATGCCGAAAACCAAGGTGGCCAGCGGGAAGAAGCTTTGGTTATTGAGGTTAAACAACCCCTCACGCAGGCTTAGGAAATCTATCACGTTAGGCGAAATAATCGCCGCAATCGCCAGCGCCACCCCCAGCCCAAACAGGCCGAAAAGGAACATCGAGAACGGTAGTTTGAAAATCACAAACCAGCCTGCCATCGCGGCCATGCCGATCAGGCCCACATAAAGCACGCTATATTCCAACCCCGAAAGATCCAGCGGGTTGATCAGAAACGTGCCGATAAAAACCGCGAGGTTACCGGCAAAAACCGTGGCCAGCCAAATGCTTGGCAGGTTCATCCGCCGTCTTTTGGTGAAGTAAAACGCCGCGCCAAAGGCCAAAGCGGCCCCGACAAACGGCACCAATGAGTAATTGCCAAAAAACGCAGACATCACCATGATACCGCTAAACAGCATCCCCAGCCCGACGGTCACAAAGATCTCGGCAAAGCC
>JAJRRX010000523.1 GCA_024279075.1 Alphaproteobacteria bacterium
CAAAGTTCCTTTGCCAAATTCACCCTGAAAGGCCCCGATGCCGAGGCCGCGCTAAGTTGGATTGCCGCCAATAATGTCGCCAAGCCCGTCGGCGCGCTGACCTATACCCAAATGCTGAATGATAAAGGCGGGATCGAGTGCGACCTGACCACGGTGCGGGTGGCCCGCGATGAATATTACATCGTGACCGGCACCGGCTTTGCCACCCATGATTTCGACTGGATCAGCCGCAATATCCCCGAAGGCATGAACGCGCAACTGGTGGATGTAACGTCGGCATATGCGGTGCTTTCCCTAATGGGGCCAAGGGCGCGGGATATTTTGCAGGCGGTGACCAAGGCGGATATTTCGCATGAAGCTTTCCCCTTTGGCACGGCGCAAACCATCGGCATTGCTGGCTGCCCCGTACGGGCGCTTCGCGTTACTTACGTTGGCGAGCTCGGCTGGGAGCTGCACCTGCCCGTGGAATACGCCACCACGGTTTATTCCGCCCTGCATAAAGCAGGCGCAGCGCACGGGCTGCGGGATGCGGGCTACCGCGCCATCGAGTCCATGCGCCTTGAAAAGGGCTACCGCGCGTGGGGGGCTGATATTGGCCCCGACCACACCCCTCTAGAGGCAGGCTTGGGCTGGGCGCTTAAAAAAGGCGCGCCGTTTAAGGGCAAAGATGCCATTGAAAACCAACGGCAATCCGGCGTACGAAAAATCCTAACAGGCTTCACCACCGCGCCAGATGTGGTGCTTCTGGGCCGCGAAACCATCTACCGCAACGGCAAACGCGTCGGCTGGCTAACCAGCGGCGGCTATGGTTACACGGTCGAGCAATCCATCGGCTATGGCTATGTGCGGGCGGAGGAGGCGATTGATGCGGCGCATGTGCTGGCGGGCGAATATGAACTGGAAGTGGCGAGCAAACGGGTGCCGTGCATGGTGCATATGGGGCCGCTTTATGACCCGAAAATGGAAAGGGTGAAGGCGTAGGTTTGACTCTTTTAGGGTTTCTCCTTAGTGTTGAAATATATTCAAGCAAGACCGTTAGGGGTGAGAAATGGCAAGCAGTGAGCTGACAGAAGACGAAAAAATAAACCGTGTTTTAACGGATGAGGCGCAGCGAAAAATTCAAAAAGAAGTGGAAGCGCAGCTTGAGGTTTTGGTGCCAAAAGAGGTTAACAAAAAGTTGTTTGTTATTGCTCGTCTGCTTGGAATCACAGGTATTGGAGCCGTAATTGGCGCCGGTTGGTTTGCGTATTCAAGTTACACCAACACGATAAATGCATTTATCGAAGAAACGAAAATCACTATTTCTGTAGAACTGGATAATCAAATAAAAAGTGCTTTAGACGAAAATAATTCCGCTATAGTAAATGTTACTGAAAATGTTGCAAGGGTCCGATCGGATGCCAACGCCTTAAGCGGAAAACTTATAGCTTATGACGAGAATATTGCTTCTATAAGTAATGATATTGCCAACGCTCAAGGGGATATAGCTTCATTGCTGTCCTCAACGAATACTGTGGATGCGGCAGCATTTTTGAGGCAGTTTGAGGACTCAGAAGCAGCAAGCGTGATGCAACAGCTTTCGGTGGTTGTCTCTGCGCAAGATGGCCTTTTCGGAGGCTGTCAACCGAGAATTTTTGTTGGGCAGACGGATACAGAAAATACTGCATGGATGCCATTTAAACATAGTAACGACACTATTTTAGAAACGGCTCTTCAGTTGACAATCGATACAAGTCAATCTGGATTTGGCCAGCTGGCAATATACTTTTTTACTCTTCGGGGTGGCTCAGGTGTTTGGGGGCTTAGTGGCACCAATGGAATTTATAGCCAAACTGAAAATAATTTTCGATTGATTATGAAGGACCGACAATGGAATACAGGTGATAATGGTGCTATAAGTGATTATGCCATCAAAAATAATTGGTATGTAAGCTGGATGGGAATCGGCTGTGCCTCTTAGTAACGGGACAATGAGCGGGCTTCAGCCCGCCACGCCGCAATGGTGCGTGGAAACCACGCACCCTACATCACTGGTCCAAGAAACTCCGCAGTTTCCGGCTCCGGCTTGGGTGCTTCAACTTCCGCAGCGCCTTGGCTTCTATCTGCCTAATCCGCTCACGCGTCACGCTAAATTGCTGGCCGACTTCCTCTAGGGTGTGGTCGGTGTTTACCCCGATGCCAAAGCGCATGCGCAGCACGCGTTCTTCGCGCGGTGTCAGGCTGGCCAGCACCCGCGTTGTTGTCTCTTTCAGGTTGCCCTGAATGGCGCTATCCAGCGGCAGGGTGGCGTTTTTATCCTCGATGAAATCGCCGAGCTGGCTGTCTTCCTCATCCCCAATCGGGGTCTCCAAACTAATCGGCTCCTTGGCAATTTTCATCACCTTGCGGACCTTTTCCAGCGGCATTTGCAGCTTGGCGGCCAGCTCCTCGGGCGTTGGCTCGCGGCCAATTTCATGCAGCATTTGGCGGCCCGTGCGCACCAGCTTGTTGATCGTCTCGATCATATGCACCGGAATGCGGATAGTGCGGGCTTGGTCAGCGATGCTCCGCGTGATCGCCTGCCTAATCCACCACGTCGCATAGGTGCTGAATTTATAGCCACGACGGTATTCAAACTTATCCACCGCCTTCATCAGGCCAATGTTACCTTCTTGAATAAGATCAAGGAATTGCAGGCCTCTGTTCGTGTATTTTTCGCAATCGAAATCACCAGCCGCAGGTTGGCTTCCACCATCTCCTTCTTGGCAGCGCGGGCTTCTTTTTCACCCTTTTGCACTTGCTGCACAATGCGGCGGAACTCAGAGATATCAACGCCGATATAAGCCCCAATCTCGGCCATTTCATCGCGCAACTCGGTAACTTTCTCGCCATGCTTTTCCAGCATTGTGCCCCAACCACGGGTGGTCTTCGCGGTAACGCGCTCCAGCCATTGCGGGTCTAGCTCACTATCTTTGTATTCGTCAATAAACTCACGGCGGTTAATGCGCGAGCTATCCGCGATTTTCACCATGGCGCTATCCACGGTTTTGATTTTGCCGTTGATGCCATAAATCTGGTCAATCAGGGCATCAATCCGGTTATTGTGCAGGTGCAGCGCGTTGACGAGGGTTACAATCTCAGCCCGCAGGCGCTGGTACTCCAACTCTTGGCCAGAGCTAAACATGCCACCGTCAGACATGGTCGCGTCCATCCGGCTGTCTTGCATTTCGGCGAGTTTTTCGTAATCCGAGGCGATTTGGTCAAGTGATTCCAGCACGCGTGGCTTCAGCGCGGCCTCCATAGCGGCGAGGGAGAGGTTTGCGGCCTCGTCCTCCTCGTCATCATCATCGTCGTCATCATCGTCCGAGGCGGTTTCGGCCGTGGTTTCTTCCGTCTTGGTCTCTTCCGGCTTGGCCTCGTCCTCTTCTTCCTCGTCCTCGCCCATGGCTTGGCCGAAGGTGGTTTCAAGGTCGATCACGTCGCGCATCATCACCTCTTCGGCGAGCAGCTCGTCACGCCAAATGGTGATGGCTTGGAAGGTGAGGGGGCTTTCGCAGAGGCCCGCGATCATGGTGTTGCGGCCAGCCTCAATGCGCTTGGCAATGGCGATTTCGCCCTCGCGGGAGAGCAGCTCCACCGTGCCCATTTCACGCAGATACATGCGCACGGGGTCATCGGTGCGGTCCAGCGTTTCGGTGGTGGCGGAGGCGGTGACAAGCTCGCGAGAGGTGGTCGCGCCGATTTCCTCGGCGTCTGTCGCTTCCTCTTCTTCCTCGGCCTCGTCACCCTCGGTAATGTTGATGCCCATTTCCGAGAGCATGGCCATAATGTCTTCGATTTGTTCCGACGACACCTGATCGGCGGGCATAAATTCATTCAGCTCGTCATAGGTTATATAGCCGCGCTCTTTGGCTTGTGCGATCATCTTGCGCACGGCGGCCTGGCTCATATCGAGCAGCGGGCCGGGAAGATCTTTAGTGTTCGAAGTGTCTTTGGCGGCCATGAAATGCTCCATAAAGCTTGGGAATCGCGCGTAGCGAATCATTGGTGCGAATCTGGGGTGCGAATCGCTGATTCGCAAGGGGGAAAGCGCGGTTTATTTTGATGATTGGCCTGATTCGGGGCGAATCAGGCCTAAATCCCGTTACTTTTCCCAAATTTTGCCATCAATGAAGGCTTGCAGCTTGGCGGCTGCAGCGCGGTCATCCTCGGAATTGTCCTCGTCTTTCAGTGCACCTCTGTTTGCGTCATGCATCGCATTGCCCGCTTCTTTCAGTCGCCATGTCAGGCCCTCGTCGGGATCGGTCTCGGCCTCCGCATCCCGCAGCTCTTCCATGATTCCGACAATGGCAAACTGGCGCGCGATATCGGCAATAAGCGCCTGCTCGGCGAGGTCTTTTTCAGCCTCCGCTCGCAGGTGGCGGTTGCTGGCGACTTGCCGGATAGAAAGCAGCTTTTCAGCCACATCAAAGCCCATGCGCGTGGATATTATCACGTTAAAATCCTGCCCTTCAGCCTCTGGCAGCGTTGTTAGCAAGGCACCGCTTATTTGGCGCAAATCTGGGCAAAGATAGGGCAACCGCTCTAGCTGGCCCTCCAGCTTTTCGGCGATATCCGGATGGTTTAGGCAGCCCAGAAGGATGGCGCTTTCGCGGACGCGGGCCTCGGCCTCGGGGCCGGTATTGGCGGAGGCGAGGAGGGAGTTTTTGGTGTCTGGCGTGGCGTTTTGCGGGGTATTTTTTCGCCACGGGGTGAAGGCTTTGCGCTGGCCTTGTTGCTGCGGGTAAAACAGCGCTTGGCGGCGGTTTTTGATCTCTTGGCCATAGTGGGATTTTATTGAAAAATCCTCGATTTTATTGAGCAATGTGCGCAGGTTTTTGTCGAGCAGGGCTTTGCGCTCTGGGCTGTCAAAAACTTGGCCCTCGGTTTCGCGCTGCCAGAGCAGATCGACCATCGGGCGGGCGTTGTCGAGCAGGTCCTGCATGGCGGAGGCCCCCGCTGATTTGATTAGGTCATCGGGGTCCAGCCCCTCGGGCATGATGACAAAGCGGAGGGATTTTCCAGGTTCTAGCAGCGGCAGGGCCACATCAATCAGGCGCATGGCGGCGCGGATGCCTGCCGTGTCGCCATCAAGCGTGATGATCGGCTCGGGGTGGGCACGCCACATCAGGCCAAGCTGGTTGGCGGTGATGGCGGTGCCAAGCGGGGCGACCGAATGGGCCAAGCCCGCTTGGTGCAGGGCTATGACGTCCATGTAGCCTTCGGCGACGATAAGCGCGCCGGATTTGCCAGCGGCGGCGCGGGCGGGGCCGAAATTGTAGAGGCTGCGGCCTTTGTCAAACAGCGGGGTTTCGGGGGAGTTCAGGTATTTGGCGCGGGCGTCGGGGTCTAATGAGCGGCCACCGAAGGCGATGGCGCGGCCGCGTTGGTCGCGGATCGGGAAGATGATGCGGCCTCGGAAGCGATCATACGGTGGGCCGCCACGGTCTGATTTTATGCTCAGACCCGCTTCAATTATTTTGGCTTCGTCAAATCCTTTGTCTTTCAGGTGCTCGGAAAGCGTGTTGGAATTGGGGGCAAAGCCAATTTCGAAATGCTCGATGATGGCGGGGCTTAGCCCGCGCTGCTCTAGATATGTGCGCGCGCCTTGGGCGGCGGCGGTGCTCAAATTCAGCTTATAATGCTGCACGGCGGCTTCCATTACGTCTACCAAGGTGGCCCGCTTGGCCTCGCGCTCGGCGGCGCGCGGGTCGCTTGCTGGCACGGGCATGCCGGCCTCGGCGGCCAGCAGTTTTACGGCGTCCATAAAGCCGAGATTTTCGGTTTCGCGCACAAAGCCAAGCGCATCGCCCTTGGCATGGCAGCCGAAGCAATAGTAAAAGCCTTTGCGGTCATCCACATGAAAAGACGCGGTTTTTTCTTGATGGAACGGGCAGGGGGCCCAGTAATCGCCCTTGCTCGGGTTGGACTTTCGGGCATCCCATATCACCTTACGCGCCACCACATCGGCGATGGAGAGGCGGGTGCGCAGGTCGTCTAAAAATCCGTCAGGCAGGCTCATTTTGAGATTTCTATATCCATGGTTTGCAGGGGGTAACCTTCTGGCGTGAAAGTGCGGATGCGCTCGGCGCCGTCGAAATCAACCGTGACCAAGGCCACCCAGCCATTGCCGAAGGTGACAGCGCTTGTGGTTTCGTTTGACGGGATGGTGATGAGTTCCGGCACTGCTGGCCCCATGGCCACAGTTTGTGTGCGCGTAAACTGCATGACAATCACAATAACAATGGTTATGAAGCCAAGGATAAACACCACGGTCATTACATTGACCAGCTTGCGCAGGGTGCGCAGGTGCGGTGGGTCTTCTTTAGGGGCATCCATGGCCGACTCCGACATTATTGATATTCACCTCGGTGATACATTGCCCAAGCGCTTAGATAAAGCCCTAGC
>JAJRRX010000524.1 GCA_024279075.1 Alphaproteobacteria bacterium
CTTTATCTCTTACGATACACTTCAGATAGTGAGCGAAGCGGCAAGTTGCAAACAAATAGGGCAATCTTGCCCCAAGATTCGCGTTTGCCGTGGCATCAGGGTCATCATATTCAGCCGGTTTATGCAGGCTTTGAGCGCCAATAAATGCAGCTAAATCAGAGTTTTTGCGGTGAATAAGCGGCATAAGCCCGTTATTGGCCAGCTCGGATTCCCGACGGTCAGAAATCGCAATTTCTGTCGGGCATTTCATGTCCACGCCGCCATCATCGGAGGGGAAACTATGCGTTGGCAGGTTCTCTACCGCGCCGCCAGATTCAACCCCGCGAATACGCGTGCACCAGCCATATTGCTTAAAGCTCTTGGTGATATTGGTCGCCATGCCATAAGCGGCGTTTACCCACGCATACTTATCGCTGGATGCGCCCTCGGTATCCTCCTCAAAGGCAAACTCCTCCACAGGGTCGGTTTTGGCCCCGTAAGGGTGCCGGCCCAAAAAGCGCGGCATGGCCATGGCCAAATACTGGCTATCGGCGCTTTCGCGCAGGCTGCGCCACGCGGCATATTCCGGCGTCGAGAAGATCTTGGTCAGGTCACGCGGGTTGGCCAGCTCGTTCCAGCTATCCATCTGCATCAGCGATGGGCTACCGCCCGTGATAAACGGCGCGTGCGCAGACGCGGCCACCTTGGACATTTCACCTAAAAGCTCCACATCGGGTGGGGAGTGATCAAAGTGGTAATCGCCCACCAAGCAGCCATAAGGCTCGCCGCCAAACTGGCCGAATTCTTCTTCATAAATCTTTTTGAAGACCGGAGACTGATCCCACGCCGTGCCCTTGAATTTGCGCATGGTTTTCGAGAGATCTTTTTTCGAAATATTCATCACTTTGATTTTAAGTTGCTCATCGGTCTCGGTGTTGTTCACCAGATAAGACAACCCCCGCCATGCGCTTTCCAGCTTCTGGAATTCTTCGTTATGCAGAATTTCATTCACTTGTGCCGTCAGCGTTTTGTCGATCTCGGCAATAATGCCCTCAATCGTGCGCAGCGCATCATCCGATACCAACGCAGTGTTGGCCAGTGCTTGCTCGGCAAGGGTTTTTACCGCTTCTTCCACAGCCGTTTTGGCGGTGTCCGATTTTGGGCGGAATTCTTTTTGCAACAAGTTGGCAAAGTCGTCATTCGCAAAAATGCTTTCGCCAGCTTGGGCTTCTTGTTCCAGTTCAGCCATTATTCAACCTCCCCCTCGTCATCAGATTTCGGTTTTGGTGTTGAGGCCAGCGCTTTTAGCAAAGCTGGGTCTTGGGTGATTTTGGCCATCAAGTCCTCGGCACCGGTTTTGCCGTCCATATAGGTCATCAAATTGGAAAGCTGGGTGCGGGCTTCAAGGAGCTTGCGCAGCGGCTCCACCTTGCTGGCAATCGCAGCCGGGCTAAAGTCATCCATGCTTTCAAAGGTAATATCCACCGCCATGTTGCCTTCACCCGTCAGCGTATTGGGCACCGTAAACGCCGCCCGTGGCTTCATGGATTTCATCCGGCTGTCAAAGTTATCAATGTCGATCTCAAGGAATTTCCGGTCCGCCACCGAGGGCAGCGGCTCTTCAGACTTCCCCGAAAGATCAGACATAACCCCCATCACAAAAGGCAGCTGCACCTTTTTGGTGGCACCATATAGCTCCACATCATATTCGATCTGAACACGCGGGGCGCGGTTTCTTGCAATAAATTTCTGACTACTCGCCATTTTTCAAGTCCTTCCTGATACCGAGGCGATGCCCCGCTTAAATTAATAATCTTCGTCTGGTAGCCCACCAATGGTACGCACTTGGTTCATCCCGTCCGAGGCCATATCCTTCATGATGGTTACAAAATCTGCCGCCACCAAGCGCCGTGCCCGTTGTAGCAGCACCGGCACCGGGCTAGAGGGCTCGCTGCGGGCATAGTATTCACAGATTTTGTCAATCATGCGGGTCACATCATCACGGGTATTAATCGCGCCCGAGCCGCCACCAGAGGCCGCTTGCGCCACAGGTGCGCTGGCCATTCCGGCGCTTTCTTCAGCAGGGGCCTCGGCAGCGCCGTCTCCGCCCAACACACTGGCAATCGCCTTTTCGGCCTTATAAAGCACTTTGTCCAATTCCGAGAGGTCGGGCCCAAGTGCCCCGACCTTTTCGTCAAACACAGCTGTAATGCCTTTTACATGCTCGCGCGCGCTGCTCACCGCCTCGCGAATGGCGGTCATCACCTCTTCGTCTGTATCCTGAAACGCGGCGGAAATGCTGGCATGGTCGATCGTGTCTTGCCCTTCAGATGGAGAAACCTCGCCATCAGCAACCGAAATATCGCGCAAGGAAAACCGCCCCATCGCGCGGCTCTGGGTTAAGGGCGCGCGCTTGACGGCCCGCAAAACCGTATCCGACGAAACCAAGCCACGCAGTGCGTTTACCCGCATGGTGGGGTCGTTATCGTCATCTTCATCCAACTCGGGGTAAACGCACTCCCAATAGCGCTCCACCGCGCCGTGGATATAGGCCAGCACCCGCTCAAACGGCACAAAGCCCCCGGTATGCAAGCAAGCCTCAGCCAAAAACACAGCCGCGCGCAAATCCTTGCTGCGCTCCAGAATGCCAAGGGCCATTGAGCCAACTTTGGGGAAATCGACATCTTCACCC
>JAJRRX010000525.1 GCA_024279075.1 Alphaproteobacteria bacterium
CATGATCGGAAACACAACCAGCGTAAACGCCGTGCTTACCCAAAACCCCATGCGCACGGCGCGGCGCAGCACGGTTGTATCTCCCGCCCCCAGCGCGTGCGCCGCCAATGGCACCACCGCTTGCGCAAAACCAGAGCCGGTCAGCAGTAAAATAAGGAATATCTGTGTGCCCAGCACCGAGGCCGCCAGCGGCGCCGCGCCGAGCCAGCCCAGCATCACCGTATCCGTAACCCCCATAATCATTTGCGCCAGCATAGTGCCAACCATGGGGGCGCCCAGCATAATGGTCGCGCGGAAATGCGGGCCATAGGTTTGCGGCGGTGCTTGGGTTTCGCTCATGCGGCGCATCCGAAAGCCAGCGCGCGGAATAGCGGGCTGCCCGCTCAACTTAGCCGAGATTCCGGCAAAGGAAAGCGGAATTTCACCGTAGAGTCAAAATTTCCGTTTCTGCGGCCAAAAGCATGGCCTCATCCGTGCCGCGCGCCACGATGTTTGTGCCAAAGCCACGGCCTGACACAAACGGATAAGAGCCGATGGACAGCGCCGGAAACCGTGCGGCGATTTTGGCCAACCCCGCCGCCACCTCGCCCTCGGGCCTATCAAGCCGCACCGAGGTCGAGCGCATTGGCGCACCACCCGTAAGCTGTGGTAGCAGCCCTGCCACCATCGCCTCAAATATCACCGGCACCCCTGCCATAACATGCACATTGCCAAGGCTAAACCCCGGCGCTTTGCTGATCGGGTTATCAATCAGGCTGGCCCCCGCTGGAATGCGCGCCATGCGCAGGCGCATCTCGTTCAGGTCTGCCGGATTATCGTAATTTGTGGCCAATATCGCGCGCGCGTCCTCGCGCACATCAATGCTAACGCCAAAAGCCGCCGCCACGGCATCGGCGGTAATATCATCATGGGTTGGCCCAATGCCGCCGGAGGTAAACACGTGCTTATGTGTGGCGCGAAGGGCATTTAGCGCTGCTACGATCACGCTGTGATCATCCGGCACCACACGAATTTCAAGCAGGTCTATCCCCAATTCCGCCAGCCGCTTGGCAAGGTGGTTGCCGTTGCTATCTTTGGTGCGGCCTGAAAGGATCTCATCACCAATCAGCAAAATAGCAGCAGTAGGGTTCATCTTGAGGCTCCGGCTTGGGCGCGGTAGGTTGGCGCATGAAATATGCACGCCCCCTCGTTCGCGCGGTTCTTATCCGCAGGTATAAACGCTTTTTGGCAGATGTCACGCTGGAGGATGGCACGGAGGCCACCGCCCATTGCGCCAACCCCGGCGCGATGACAGGCCTGGCAGCGGCGGGCACCATTGTATGGCTAGAGCCAAATGACGACCCCAAGCGCAAACTGCGCTATAGCTGGAAGCTGGCTGAAATCGGCGGGGCCTTGGTGGGTATTGATACGGCCCTGCCCAATAAAGTGGTCGGCGAGGCGCTGCGAATGCAAGCGGTGCCTGCGCTAGCGGCTTATAAAACCGTGCGGGCCGAGGTTAAATACGGCGAGGCCAGCCGCGTGGATTTTCTGCTGTCCCAAGCGGGCCTACCCGATTGCTATGTCGAGGTCAAAAGCGCCAACCTGTGCCGCAGGGCGGGGCTGGTCGAGTTCCCCGATACCGTCACCACGCGCGGGGCCAAGCACATGGATGAGCTGGCGGCGATGGTGGCAATGGGCCACCGCGCCGTAGTGCTTTACCTTGTGCAACGCACAGATTGCGCGGCTTTTGCCGTGGCGAGTGACATTGACCCAGCTTATGCCGCCGCCTATCAAGCGGCCCGCATGGCAGGGGTAGAGGCCCTGTGCCACCGTGCCACCCTCACGCATGAGGGCGCAATGCTCGGCGAGGCCTTGCCGATTGTTTCGCGGTAACATATATCGGGCCTATACCCATTCAGGAGAGCCGCCATGCACCGCGCCAAAACCGGATTTTTGAACAAAGATCGTATTCGCATTCACCCTGCGGAAGATTTTGCGGGCATGCGCGCGGCAGGGCAGCTCACGGCAGAGTGCCTTGATATGATTGCTGAATTCGTAAAACCCGGCGTAGCGGCAGAAGAGCTGGATGCCCGCATTCAAGCGTTTATCGAAGATGCTGGTGCGGAATCGGCGACCATCGGATATCGCGGATTTCAGCATGCCAGTTGCATTTCGGTGAATAACGTGGTGTGCCACGGCATTCCGGGCGCGCCCATTCCCAAAGCTGGCCATGAAACGGTCTCGAAAGACCTTGAAAAGCGGCGGACGAATGACACGTTGCTTGATGGCGATATTGTGAATATTGACGTCACCTGCATTCTGGATGGCTGGTTTGGCGATAGCTCGCGCATGTATGTGGCAGGCACGCTTGGGCGGCGGGATGCGCGCTTGATTGAAGTAACGCATGAATGCCTGATGCTCGGAATCGAGGCCGTAAAACCCGGCAATACTTTTGGTGATATCGGTGCCGCGATTCAGCGCCATGCCGAGGGTAACCGGATGTCTGTGGTGCGGGATTTTTGCGGCCACGGGTTGGGGCAGGTGTTCCATGCCGAGCCGAATGTGGTGCATTATGGCCGCGCGGGCAGCGGCGCGGTGCTGGAAGAGGGCATGTTTTTCACCATCGAGCCGATGATCAACCTTGGCAAGCCCTTTACCAAAGTGCTGGCCGATGGCTGGACAGCGGTGACCAAGGACAAGAAAAACACCGCGCAGTTCGAGCATTCCATCGGAGTTACGGCAGATGGCTGCGAGATTTTTACGCTCTCCCCCACCGGAAAATTCCATCCGACATGGGAAGCTTAAAGCTTTATTAACCATTGCGTGGGAATGGTTAACGCATGAATACGCGTAACCAGTTTGGCGAAATGCCCTTTCCAGAGTTCGAGCAGGATTTCGAGGTTGTGCCAACTGTGCAACCCGCCGCCAAACCGCTTGAAGAGCCCCATTACACCAACCACCGCCAACGCCTGCGGGCGCGTTTTATGCGGGCAGGCGTGACCTCTTTGGCGGATTACGAGATGCTCGAATTGGTGCTGTTTCGCGCCATACCGCGCCGCGATGTTAAGCCGATTGCCAAGCGGCTGTTGGCTGAATTTGGCGATTTTAACCGCGTGATCACCGCCCCTGTGGCACGGCTTTCCAAGGTGCAAGGGGTGGGCGCGGCAGCGGTGCAGGAGCTAAAAATCGTGGAAGCGGCAGCGCAAATGCTCGGGCAGGCGCGGGTGCTAGGGCAGAATGTGATCGCCTCTTGGTCTTCCCTTATGGCCTATTGCAAAACCGTGATGGCGCATCGGGAAACCGAGCAATTCAGGGTGCTTTACCTTGACCGAAAAAACATTTTGATCGCCGATGAGGCGCAAGCCACCGGCACGCTCGACCATGTGCCGGTATACCCGCGCGAAGTGGTTAAGCGGGCGCTGGAGTTGAATGCCTCCTCGTTCATATTGGTGCATAACCACCCCTCGGGTAGCCCTGACCCTTCGGATGATGATATTCTGATGACCAACCGGATTGTTGAAGCCGCCCGTGCGCTCGGGATATCGGTGCATGACCATATCGTGATCGGTAAAGAGCGCGATGCCAGCTTTAAAGCACTGGGCCTTATCTAACACCCTAGCGGCGCGGCGAAGGTAGCGCTTGCTGCAGCACTGCTTTCGCGCCGCATTGCCACATTTGCGCTTGCTCAAACGGGTTTAGCGGCCAGCGATGCGAATATCGTCAATGGCGCCTACCAAGTTTATTTGGCTGGTGGTCACGCCGCAATTTGGCACAGTAAAGCGCACATTGCGGATGCCGGCATTGCCGCCCTCGCGGGTGCGCACGGTTTTGGCATTGATGGTTTGGCCGCAAACACTTGTAGGATCCGCAATAACAATCGAAAGCGCTACGGTGCCGCGCTTTTGGTTGCGCGCAATGGGGAGGGTATAAACCTCGGCCAAGGCCCCGCGCTCTAGGCTTGGGTCGCCGAGCTGCACCAGATAGCCGCCGCCTTTAATCCGCGACGTGCGGTAATCCCGTGGGGTGGCAGGCGTGATATAACCCTCCGAGCCAATGGCCGCGCCAAATTCGATCGCACTCAGGTCTAGGTTCATATTGGCTTGCCAGGAAACCCCTGCGCGCACCACGCCTTCAATATCGCGCACCGAAACAACCGTGCTGCCGGAGCTTTGATCCGCAAAGCGGGCTGTTATTTCGGCTTGGGCTTCCATTGCGGGTAGCTGCACATTGGCAACGCCTTGGGCATCTGTCAGCACCGAAAAGGCCAATCCGGCATGCTCAATCGTGACCATCTGATTTGGCTTACAGGCCGCAGAAACTTCAAGCTCAATATTAGCCCCGCTTCTGGCTTGCGCCGAAAGCTGGATAGCACAGGTGGAGTTTTGCGCTGGTGTGTTCACAATCGGCGGCGTTGGCGTGGTAGGCAGGCTCGCTTGTAAAATTGGTGCCGGGTTGGCTGGCAAGAGGTTCACAGCGGGCTTGCTGAAGGCCAAAGCGTTAGGTGCAAAAAGGGAAGGAACATTGCCCATACGCGCCGTTGTCTCTGTGGTGCGGCTAACCGAGATGAACCGCGAAATGGTATCATGGCGGGTAAAATCATTGGGGGCAACAGTTTGGCTTGGCTGCGATGCCACCACTTTGGCGCCAGTACTTGCCAGCGCAGCGCCGGCGGCCGGGGCGCTTGGCCTAATGCTGGCACTGCGCAGGATGCGCGGGTCGGCAATGGCGGCGATGCTAAGGTTAAGCGGGCGGATGGCGGCGGGCGGGCGCGGGCTCGTCAGGCTTTCAGCCACATTTGGCCCTCGCGCCATAACGCTTACGTTGATAGGCCGGCCAGCGGCAGGCACCAAAGCGGCGGGGGCATTGGTCGGCGCAGCAAAGCTTTGCTGGCCCGGCTCCGAGAGGATAATATTCAGGCTTTCCCCTGCACCAGCGCCGCGTGTTTCTGTGCGGTTCAGCGCGATTAAGGCGATGGGGCCGTTGGCATTGGGCGCGGCGGCAAACTTGGTATCGGGCGCCGCGCTTGGGGCTTGCACAGCCGCCACAACAACCGGTGCAAAATTGGAGCGCTCAGGGCTGGCGGCCAAGGGTGCCGATTCTGAGGTTGCCGAAAGCGGCGGCACGGTTTTGACTGAGGCCAAAGCCTCTGGCCCGCGCTCTAGCTGGACAATGCGGTTGCCACTGGTATTGGAGGCTTGCAGCACGCTTGGAGCAACGGGCGGAGCAGAGGCCACAACGCGGGCGCCGCCACCAAGGGATATGTTGCTGGATTCGCCCATGCCCGGGGCCGAAAAGCTGGCAGGCCCAGCCGAGGCGGTTTGCCCGATGCTGGCGCTATTTTGGGTGGCGATATTTTGATCCGTAGCACTAGCGGAATTTAGCCCGCCTGTGGGTTGGCGAATAGAGGCCACCGCCACACTGGGGCTAACCAGTTCTGAAAGGCTCGGAGAGGCCAGTGCAGGCGGGGCCATTTCAACGGAAAAATTTGCGATTTCGGGCGCTTCAGTAGAAGGTGCCGGCTGAGCAGACGCCACTTGCTGCGGCGTGTTCGCAGGCGAAGGCGCAGGGGTAGGCCTGTTGGCAACCGGCGTATTAGCACTAGGGGTGGTTTCAGGCGTTGTCGCTTGCGCGAAATTGACCGAAATAACATTGATTTTTACTGCATTTGGCTCGCAGCTGCCTTGGTCATCCACACAATATGCAAACTCAACAGCGCCCGTGCACTCAGCCGTGCTTAAGAAAGATAGCCGATTATTGCTGGTGAGCTCAACCGTGCCGCAGCTCGGCCGAGAAAGCACTACCAACGGGCCTTTGACCTCGTCATTCGAAAGCACATCCAGAATTTGCGAGGAGCCCGCGCGGACAGAATAGCTATCATCTTGGGTGGCGGCAACGGTTTCACTGCCCATCAGGGCCATAATCCGGTCACCATATTGCACCATGGAGCCAGCAAAAATTGCCAGAACCAAGCCCGTAAGAATCAGCATCATGCGATCGTTTTTGAACACGAACCGCGCCTCCAAATTTGTTTCGAATTATTTACTAACACGAATAGTTATA